>NZ_JBCNTJ010000020.1:0-122282 GCF_039581215.1 Pseudomonas halotolerans | reverse complement strand
GATGGCGACCGACAGCGTCGATTTCGTCAATGAAAATGATGCATGGCGCGTGTTTCTTGGCCTGTTCGAACATGTCACGCACACGACTGGCGCCCACACCCACGAACATTTCAACGAAGTCGGAGCCGGAAATCGTGAAGAACGGCACTTTGGCTTCGCCGGCAATTGCTTTGGCCAGCAAGGTTTTACCGGTACCCGGAGGCCCCACCATCAACACGCCGCGCGGGATACGGCCGCCCAGACGCTGGAACTTGCCCGGATCACGCAGGAATTCAACCAGCTCGCCGACCTCTTCCTTGGCCTCATCGCACCCGGCGACGTCGGCCAGGGTAGTCTTCACCTGGTCTTCAGAGAGCAGCCGGGCCTTGCTTTTGCCGAAACTCATCGGCCCGCCCTTGCCTCCGGCACCGCCCTGCATCTGGCGCATGAAGAACATGAATACAGCGATGATCACCAGAATCGGGAAGCTGGCCACCAGCAGTTGGGTCCAGATGCTCTGCTGCTCAGGCTGCTTGCCTTCGACCACGACATGGTTGTCCACCAGGTCACCGATCAGGCCGTTGTCCTGAATCGCCGGACGAATGGTCTTGAAGCTGTCGCCATCAGTGCGCTTGCCGGTAATCACATAACCATCGACGGCAACGCGCTCGACCTTGCCATCCTTGACTTGCTGAATGAAGTCGGAATAGTTGAGGGTCTGCGGCTCGTTAGGGCTGGAGAAGTTGTTCATCACCGTCACAAGGACAGCCGCGATGATCAACCACAGGATCAGATTCTTTGCCATATCGTTCAATTAACTACCCTCTGAAGCAAGCTCCGCTACTGGCGCGCGCTTCGCATGATATTCACCAGCCTAACTTACTACATTACCTACGACTCTTGCAGGCGCCGTCTGTAACCCTTTGTGAAACTCTGACCGTGTAATTTTCGTAACACGGCTCTTGCAAGGCGAGACAAAAAAAACTATCGGCCCGTATCAAAGACGCTCATCGCTGGCTGCACCTTCGATTCCGCGAAAGCCCCGCGCCAGCAGATACTGCTCACGAGAGCGATCGCGCGACGACAACGGCTTGCGCATCTGCACCTTGTCGAACAGCTTGCGCATACCCTTGTGGTACTCATCAAACCCTTCACCCTGGAAGACCTTGATCAAAAAATCACCACCTGGGCGCAACACCCGCCCGGCAAGGTCCAGGGCCAACTCGCTGAGGAACATGGCCCGAGGCATGTCGACAGCTGCCAATCCACTCATATTGGGGGCCATATCGGAAATCACAAGGTCCACCTGCGTATTTCCGACAGCCTCGAGAATCTGCGCCAGCACGGCGTCTTCCGTGAAATCGCCCTGGATGAAGGTCACGTCGGGAATACTGTCCATTTCCAGGATGTCGGAAGCGATCAACCGCCCCTGACCGCCGATCAGACGACTGGTCACCTGAGACCATCCCCCCGGCGCGGCGCCGAGGTCGATCACGGTCATACCAGGGCGGATCAGACGATCCTTTTCCTGGATTTCGAGCAATTTATAGCTGGCACGAGAACGATAGCCGTCTTTTTGCGCCATTTTGACGTACGGATCGTTGAAATGCTCTCTGAGCCAGTTCTGGCTAGTCTTGGAACGGGCCACGGGCCACCTCTAAAAAATAAAACGGGTCGTGATTAACTGGGCGGTCCCGGACTCGCTCGGGTAAACTGGCCGCCGCTTTTTACAAGATCAGACGCAGGGGTCAGATTATGCCGCTCACTCAAGAGCAGAAGAAACAATACAAATCCATTGGCCACCATCTGAAACCGGTTTTGACTGTGGCTGACAACGGTTTGACTGAAGGTGTTCTAGCTGAGCTGGAACGCGCCTTGGGCGATCATGAGCTTATCAAGATCAAGCTCAATATTCTCGATCGCGAAGCCCGCCTGGCTGCCGTTGCCGAACTGTGCAAGACCGGCAAGGCAGACCTGGTGCAGGTCATCGGCAAGATGGCACTGATTTATCGCAAGAATTTCAGCGTCAACAAGCAACTGTCGAACGTTCACCGCTTCAAGTAATGCCAAAGGGTCAGGGGTGTGCTTCGCGCACCCTGCTGCTCCATCCGGGTACCGGTTGCAACACCAGCACCAACCCGGAAAAACCCAGCACCAGGTAACTGAATACCTGCCACAGGCTCGCATCCGGCCATCCGAGACGTACAGCAAGAAACATCCCGCACGCATACAACGACATGAGCAGCAACTGCCCACGAATGTCGCGCCATAGACTGTCAAGGCCCTCGGCCTGAACCAGCACCAAAGCCTGAAACACTACGCATGCCGAGGAAAAACCCACCAGAAGCGACGTCAGCATAGCTGCGATTTCATCGATGAGCAGCGGTGCCAGGCCGATTCGACCCAGCACCGGCAGCAAACCGACGTGCAGCAACCAGACGCCGCCCACCCATAACATCTGGGTGAGCTGCCAGATCATGGCGCCAGCTCGCAGCGGACGCCTTCGCTCAGATGTGACGGACTTCGACAATCTCATACTCGATGACACCACCCGGCGTCTTCACAGCCACCACATCACCCTCTTCCTTGGCAATCAAGGCGCGAGCAATGGGAGAGCCGACGGAAATCTTGCCGAGCTTGATGTCCGCCTCATCCTCACCAACGATCTGGTAGGTGACGCTTTCATCCGTCTCAACGTTGGCGATTTCCACCGTAGTGCCAAAAATGACCTTGCCGGTGTGCGGGATCGTCGTGACATCGATGATCACGGCATTCTGCATGCGGCCTTCGATATCACGGACACGCGCCTCGACCATACCCTGCTCCTCGCGGGCAGCATGATATTCGGCGTTTTCCTTGAGATCGCCCAGCTCACGGGCTTCACCGATCGCCTGGCTCAAGCGCGGGCGCTCGACCTTGGTCAGGAAAGCGTGTTCTTCTTCCAGGGCCTTCGCGCCCTGAACAGTCATCGGGTACTTGGTTATGCTCATGCCTTCAATCCTGCATGTAGATCCTGCAAGCGACGCACGGTCTTCTCGGGACCGAACTTGAGCGCTTCGCAGATAGCTTCGCCCGCAGCAATGGTCGTGGTGCAGTAGATCTTGTGCTGCAGCGCGTTGCGACGGATGGAATACGAATCGGCGATCGACTGGCGACCTTCAGTGGTGTTGATGATCAGCGTGACTTCGTCATTCTTGATCATGTCGACCACGTGCGGACGCCCCTCGGTCACCTTGTTCACGCGGCGCACCTTCAAGCCAGCCGCCTCGATCAGCTTGGCGGTACCGGCAGTGGCGACCACTTCGAAGCCCAAGTTGATCAGATCACGGGCCACGCCTGCAACCAGCGGCTTGTCGTCATCACGCACGCTGATGAACGCCGTGCCGCCAGTCGGCAGGACTTCGCTGGCGCCCATCTGGGCCTTGGCAAACGCTTCGCCGAAGGTATCGCCCACGCCCATGACTTCGCCGGTGGACTTCATTTCAGGGCCGAGGATCGGGTCCACGCCAGGGAACTTGGCGAACGGGAACACCGCTTCTTTGACACTGTAGAAGTTCGGAATGATTTCCTTGGTGAAGTTCAGCTCTTTCAGGGTCTTACCAGCCATGACCCGTGCAGCGATCATCGCCAGGGACACACCGATGCACTTGGAGACGAACGGTACGGTACGGGAAGCGCGCGGGTTGACTTCGATGACGTAGATGTCCTCGCCCTGCAGGGCCAGTTGCACGTTCATCAGGCCGACCACGCCCAGTTCCAAGGCCATTTTCTTGACCTGCTCGCGCATTTCGTCCTGGATGTGGGCCGGCAGCGAATAAGGCGGCAGCGAACAGGCAGAGTCACCGGAGTGAACACCAGCCTGCTCGATGTGCTGCATGATCGCGCCGATCACTACGTCCTTGCCGTCACAGACCGCATCCACGTCCATTTCGATAGCGCAGTTGAGGAAGTGGTCCAGCAGCACCGGGCTGTCGTTGGACACCTGAACCGCTTCGCGCAGGTAGCGCTTGAGCTCATCTTCCTGGTAGACGATTTCCATCGCCCGACCGCCCAGTACATAGGACGGACGCACCACCAGCGGGTAACCGATCTTGGCGGCGGCACGAATGGCTTCGTCTTCACTGCGCACGGTAGCGTTAGGCGGCTGACGCAGGTTCAGGCGCTCGACCATTTGCTGGAAGCGCTCACGGTCTTCGGCACGGTCGATGGCATCCGGGCTGGTCCCGATGATCGGCACACCGGCCGCTTCAAGGGCACGCGCCAGTTTCAGAGGGGTCTGGCCGCCGTACTGGACGATCACGCCTTTTGGCTTCTCGACACGGACGATTTCCAGCACGTCTTCCAGGGTCACTGGTTCGAAATACAGGCGATCAGAGGTGTCGTAGTCGGTGGACACGGTTTCCGGGTTGCAGTTGACCATGATGGTCTCGTACCCGTCGTCGCGCAGCGCCAGTGCCGCGTGCACGCAGCAGTAGTCGAACTCGATACCCTGGCCGATCCGGTTAGGACCGCCGCCCAGGATCATGATCTTGTCACGAGTCGACGGCGCGGCTTCACACTCTTCTTCGTACGTGGAGTACAGGTAAGCGGTGTCGGTGGCGAACTCGGCGGCGCAAGTGTCAACGCGCTTGTAGACCGGGAACACTTCAAGCTTGTGGCGATGCGCACGCAGGCTCTTTTCGGTCACACCCAGCAGTTTTGCCAGGCGCATGTCGGAGAAGCCCTTGCGCTTGAGGCGGAACATGGTGGCATGGTCGATGCTGGACATGCCCAGGGTCTTGACCTTCTCTTCTTCCTTGATCAGATCTTCGATCTGCACCAGGAACCAAGGGTCGATCATGTTCATGCCGAAGATCTGTTCGACGGTCATGCCGGCACGGAAGGCGTCCGCCACGTACCAGATCCGCTCGGCGCCCGGCACGGTCAGCTCACGCTTGAGCTCACTCATGGCGTCCGGATGGCTCAGGTCCAGCTTCGGATCGAGGCCGCAAACCCCCACTTCCAGACCGCGCAGAGCTTTTTGCAGGGATTCCTGGAAAGTCCGGCCGATGGCCATGACTTCACCGACCGACTTCATCTGAGTGGTCAGGCGGGCGTCGGCCTTGGCGAATTTCTCGAAGGCGAAACGTGGCAGCTTGGTGACGACGTAGTCGATGGACGGCTCAAAAGACGCCGGGGTCTTGCCGCCGGTGATGTCGTTCGACAGTTCGTCCAGGGTGTAACCCACAGCCAGCTTGGCCGCGACCTTGGCGATCGGGAAACCGGTGGCTTTCGAGGCCAGGGCCGAGGAACGGGATACCCGCGGGTTCATCTCAATGACCACCATGCGCCCGGTGTTCGGGCAGATGCCGAACTGGACGTTGGAGCCACCGGTTTCCACGCCGATCTCGCGCAGTACCGCCAGGGAGGCGTTACGCAGGATCTGGTATTCCTTGTCAGTCAGGGTCTGGGCTGGCGCAACGGTGATCGAGTCACCAGTGTGCACGCCCATCGGGTCGAAGTTTTCGATGGAGCAGACGATGATGCAGTTGTCCTTTTTATCGCGGACAACTTCCATTTCATATTCTTTCCAGCCGATCAGGGATTCGTCGATCAGCAGCTCTTTGGTCGGCGACAGGTCCAGACCACGGGCGCAGATTTCTTCGAATTCCTCACGGTTGTAAGCGATGCCGCCACCGGTGCCGCCCATGGTAAAGGACGGACGGATGATGCACGGGAAACCCAGACGCTCCAGAACGGCGTTGGCCTCTTCCATGCTATGGGCGATGCCCGAGCGTGGGCAGTCCAGGCCGATGGATTTCATCGCCTTGTCGAAGCGCGAACGGTCTTCGGCCTTGTCGATGGTGTCGGCGTTGGCGCCGATCATTTCCACGCCGAACTTCTCCAGGACGCCTTCACGTTCCAGGTCCAGGGCGCAGTTCAATGCAGTCTGGCCACCCATGGTCGGCAGCAGTGCGTCCGGGCGCTCCTTTTCGATGATCTTGGCAACGGTCTGCCACTTGATCGGCTCGATGTAGGTGGCGTCGGCCATGGCCGGGTCGGTCATGATGGTGGCCGGGTTGGAGTTCACCAGGATGACGCGATAGCCCTCTTCGCGCAGGGCTTTACAGGCCTGGGCGCCGGAGTAGTCGAATTCGCAAGCCTGGCCGATCACGATCGGGCCAGCGCCGAGAATCAGGATGCTTTTTATGTCTGTACGTTTTGGCATGGGTTTGTCACTCAAATCCGCAGGTCAGTCGGCTAGGCCGTCGAACAATCTTTGCAGCGCCCAAGGGGACCGCCGGTTTCGGGGCCGCCCTCGGGCTTCACGCGGTCAGCGTCGCTTGGCCATCTCGGTGATGAAGCGATCGAACAGCGGCGCTACATCGTTCGGGCCAGGGCTCGCTTCAGGGTGGCCTTGGAAGCTGAATGCGCTCTTGTCGGTACGCTCGATGCCTTGCAGCGTGCCGTCGAACAGCGACTTATGGATCGCCCGCACGTTTGCCGGCAAGGTCGCCTCATCCACCGCAAAGCCGTGGTTCTGACTGGTGATCATCACCACGCCAGTATCCAGGTCCTGGACCGGGTGGTTGGCACCGTGGTGGCCGTGCCCCATTTTCAAGGTCTTGGCGCCCGACGCGAGGGCCAGCAACTGATGACCGAGGCAGATGCCGAACACCGGGATCTCGGTTTCCAGCACGTCCTTGATCGCCTGGATAGCGTAGTCGCAAGGCTCGGGGTCACCCGGGCCGTTGGACAGGAACACGCCGTCAGGGTTGAGGGCCAGGACATCTGCCGCCGGGGTTTGCGCCGGCACCACGGTCACGCGGCAGCCGCGCTCCACCAGCATGCGCAGAATGTTGAGCTTGACGCCGTAGTCGTAGGCCACCACATGGTATGGCAGCTCGGAGGCTTCGATCGTCGCGTGGCTGTCGGTTTTCAGGTCCCAGACCGTGGAGCGCCACTCATACTGCTTCTTGGTGCTGACGACTTTCGCCAGATCCATGCCCTTAAGGCCAGGGAAGCCCTGGGCAGCGGCGATGGCGGCCTCTTCGGTGATGTTGTCACCGGCCATGATGCAGCCGTTCTGCGCGCCTTTCTCCCGGAGGATGCGGGTCAGGCGACGGGTGTCGATACCGGCGATCGCCACAACGTTGTTGGCTTTCAGGTAGTCGGACAGGGACATGGTGTTACGCCAGTTGCTCGCTACCAGCGGCAGGTCACGGATGACCAGGCCGGCGGACCAGACACGATCGGACTCGGCATCTTGCGGCGTGGTGCCGGTGTTGCCGATGTGCGGGTAAGTCAAAGTAACGATTTGCTGGGCGTAGGAAGGATCGGTAAGAATTTCCTGATAGCCGGTCATTGCGGTGTTAAACACCACCTCACCAACGGTCTGACCGTCGGCTCCAATGGCTTCGCCGCGAAAAATGCTGCCATCAGCAAGGGCGAGTATGGCTGGCTTAGTCAAGAAGACCTCCCGTAAATAAAGCCTGAAAGGGCGATCGCAGGTTGTAAAAAAGCGGAGTGACGTATGGACACGTCACCCCGCTTGTTCACTGAATTATTCTGCGCGCTTTTAGTGGACACACTAAAGCTGTAGCTTACAGAAAAAGGCTTTTTTGGTCCACCGCTAATGAGCCTTAAAGGCAGGGGAATGCGACAGGTCGTCGCGAGGCGGTGTAAAACGGGGCTCAGTATAACCTGAACCCTGTTTTCAATGGCATCAACGCAGGTCGAGAACATCCTGCATGTCGTACAGACCAGGCTCGCGACCATCCAGCCACAAAGCGGCACGCACCGCACCCTTGGCGAAGGTCATCCGGCTTGATGCCTTGTGAGTGATCTCCAGACGCTCGCCCTCTGTGGCAAACAGCACGGTGTGATCCCCCACCACATCACCACCACGCACCGTGGCGAAACCGATGGTGTCTCGCTCACGGGCGCCGGTATGCCCTTCGCGCCCGTAGACGGCGACCTTCTGCAGATCGCGCCCCAAGGCATCGGCAATCACTTCGCCCATGCGCAGGGCCGTGCCCGAAGGCGCGTCGATCTTGTGCCGATGGTGAGCCTCGATGATTTCGATGTCCGCATCGTCACCCAGGACCCGAGCCGTCATCTCCAGCAGCTTCAACGACAGATTCACACCCACACTGAAGTTCGCCGCAAACACGATCGGAATATCGTTGCCAGCCTCGGCCAGCAACTGCTTTTGCGCAGCATCCAGCCCGGTCGTGCCAATGACCATCGCCTTGCCATGCTTGCGGCAAATGGCAAGGTTTTTCAGCATCACTTGCGGCAGGGTGAAATCGATCAGGACATCGAACTCATCCAAGACCTTTTCCAGGCCACCGGACATCGGGACGCCGATACGCCCCAGGGATGCCAGCTCACCCGCATCAGCACCGACCAGCGTACTGTCGGGCCGGACGATAGCGGCTGTCAGGCCCGAGAGCGGCGAGCGCTGCTGCACCGCCTCGACCAACGCCTTGCCCATGCGCCCGGCAGCGCCCATCACAGCTATACGTCGCATGCGAGCTCCTTACAGATCGCCGAAGAAGCGCTTCACGCCTTCGAACCAGCCCGTGGTTTTCGGGGAGTGGCTATTGTCATCCGCCAGGGAACTGCGGAACTCCTCCAGCAGTTCGCGCTGACGCCGGCTCAGGTTGACCGGAGTTTCCACCGCAACACGGCACATCAGGTCACCCGCACCGCCGCCACGCACCGGCGCAACCCCCTTGCCGCGAATCCGGAACTGCTTGCCGGTTTGCGTGCCCTCGGGGATTTTCAGCTTCACACGACCATCGAGGGTCGGGATCTCAAGCTCGCCGCCCAAGGCCGCATCGACGAAACTGATCGGCACTTCGCAGAACAGATGCTTACCGTCGCGCTGGAATATCGCGTGCTCACGCACATTGATAACCACGTACAGGTCGCCGGTCGGACCGCCCTGGGCACCCGCCTCGCCCTCCCCGGACAAACGGATGCGATCACCGGTATCGACACCGGCCGGCACTTTCACCGACAGCGTCTTGTACTCTTCGACGCGCCCTTCGCCGTGGCAGGAATCGCACGGATCGGAGATGATCTTGCCCTGGCCATGGCAACGCGGGCAGGTCTGCTGTACAGAGAAGAAACCCTGTTGCATGCGCACCTGACCGATGCCGCCGCAGGTCGGGCAAGTGACGGGCGAGGAGCCCTTCTTGGCGCCCGAACCGTCACACGGTTTGCAATTGACCAGCGTAGGGACGCGGATGTTGACGGTCGTACCGCGCACCGCCTCTTCCAGATTCAACTCCAGGGTGTAGCGCAAGTCGCTGCCACGCTGGGCGCCGCCACGGGCACCACCGCGACCGCCGCCGAAGAAGTCACTGAACACATCACCGAAAATATCGGAGAAGTTCTGCCCGCCAAAACCGGCACCGCCGCCACCCATGCTCGGGTCGACGCCGGCATGACCATACTGGTCGTAAGCTGCACGCTTGCTGGAATCGGACAGTACTTCGTAAGCCTCGTTGGCTTCCTTGAACAACTCTTCCGACGCTTTGTCGTCGGGATTACGGTCCGGGTGGTGCTTCATTGCCAGACGACGGTAGGCCTTTTTCAGGTCCGCGTCGCTTGAACCACGCTCGACACCCAATACTTCGTAATAGTCACGCTTTGCCATTAGTCTTTGCACTCTTATAGGACGTCCGGCAAACCTCTCCTGAACCTTGCCAAACTCGTTGAGCCGCAATACAGGCCCGGACCCAACTCACGTCGATTCAACGATCCTGGTCTTGGGCCTTGAACGAAAAGTGCGACTTTCCGTACAAACCCACCTCTTTCAGCCAGGGAACCGGCCAAAACGCGGCGTCTCTCGCTCGGAAAGCAGGAGCATTCCCGATCACACCGCCAGCATCCGACCGCTGTCGCATGCTGTAAAAATTCACTGACTCCAGACACGCCAACGCGGGAGCAAGCTCCCGCGCGGCGACATCCTACCAGTCACCGCACAAATGCAGTCAACCGGCCGACCAACAAGCGATTACTTGTGGTCTTTCACTTCTTCAAACTCGGCATCAACGACATCATCGGCTTTTTCGGCCGACTCGCCTTGCTGCGCTGCGCCTTCAGCCGGCTGAGCCTGCTCGGCGTACATCTTCTGAGCCACTGGAGCGGAGACCTTGGACAGCTCTTCGATCTTCGCCTCGATGGCTGCCTTGTCGTCGCCTTTGACAGCTGCTTCAAGGGCAACCACGGCAGCCTCGATGGCGGTTTTCTCTTCAGCAGTCACTTTGTCGCCAGCATCAGCGATCATCTTGCGAGTCGAGTGCACCAGGGCGTCACCCTGGTTGCGAGCACTGGCCAGCTCTTCGAACTTGCGGTCTTCTTCGGCGTTGACTTCAGCATCGCGAACCATCTGCTGAATTTCTTCCTCGGACAGACCGGAGTTGGCCTTGATCACGATCGACTGGGTCTTGCCGGTGGCCTTGTCTTTCGCACCCACGTGCAGGATGCCGTTGGCGTCGATGTCGAAGGTCACTTCGATTTGTGGCACGCCACGTGGAGCCGGTGGAATCTCGGCCAGGTCGAACTTGCCCAGGGACTTGTTCTGCGCAGCTTGCTTGCGCTCACCCTGCAGCACGTGAATGGTCACGGCGTTCTGGTTGTCATCGGCGGTCGAGAACACTTGGGATTTCTTGGTAGGAATCGTCGTGTTTTTCTCGATCAGCGCAGTCATCACGCCACCCATGGTTTCGATACCCAGGGTCAGCGGGCTGACGTCGAGCAGCAGAACGTCTTTCACGTCACCGGCCAGAACAGCACCCTGGATCGCGGCGCCCATGGCAACGGCTTCGTCCGGGTTCACGTCTTTACGCGCTTCTTTACCGAAGAAATCGGTCACCAGCTTCTGAACCAGCGGCATACGGGTCTGGCCGCCGACCAGGATCACGTCGTTGATCGAACCCACGTCGATACCGGCGTCCTTCATTGCAATGCGGCAAGGTTCGATGGTGCGCTGAACCAGGTCTTCCACCAGCGCTTCGAGCTTGGCGCGGGAGATTTTCACGTTCAGGTGCTTCGGACCCGTGGCATCTGCAGTGATGTACGGCAGGTTCACGTCGGTCGACTGGCTCGAGGACAGCTCGATCTTGGCTTTTTCGGCAGCTTCTTTCAGACGCTGCATGGCCAGCGGGTCACCCTTGAGGTTCATGCCGCTTTCTTTCTTGAATTCGTCGACGAGGTAGTCGATCAGACGAATGTCGAAGTCCTCACCACCGAGGAAGGTGTCACCGTTGGTGGCCAGTACTTCGAACTGATGCTCACCATCGACTTCAGCAATCTCGATCACGGAGACGTCGAAGGTACCGCCACCCAGGTCATAAACGATCACGGTGTGATCGCCCTTGGCCTTGTCCATGCCGTAAGCCAGAGCGGCCGCGGTGGGTTCGTTGATGATGCGCTTGACGTCCAGGCCCGCGATGCGGCCGGCGTCTTTGGTGGCCTGACGCTGGCTGTCATTGAAGTAGGCCGGAACAGTGATGACCGCTTCGGTCACCGCTTCGCCGAGATAGTCTTCGGCGGTTTTCTTCATTTTCTTCAGGATTTCCGCCGAAATCTGTGGCGGCGCCATTTTCTGGCCGTTCACTTCAACCCAGGCGTCGCCGTTGTCAGCCTTGGCGATTTTGTAAGGCACCATCTTGATGTCTTTCTGAACGACTTCTTCGTCGAACTTGCGACCGATCAGACGCTTCACCGCGTAGAGGGTGTTATGCGGATTGGTCACTGCCTGACGCTTGGCGGACTGGCCAACCAGAATTTCGCCATCGTTGGCGTACGCGATGATCGACGGCGTAGTACGCGCGCCTTCAGCGTTTTCAATTACTTTGGCCTTGCCGTTTTCCAGCACGGAGACGCACGAGTTGGTGGTCCCCAGGTCGATACCGATAATCTTGCCCATGTTAACTCTCCCGGAACTTGGATTTTGTTGCCGCAGCAGTGGTGGCTAACTGCGGTAGCACTTAAACGCTTGACTTCTAAATGGGGCCGCTGCGCGGAATTTCAAGCCTGCTCATCAATAGAAGGCGAAACCGGTGCTGGTGCCTTGCTGACCACAACCATGGCCGGGCGCAGCAAGCGACCGTTGAGCAGGTAGCCCTTCTGGAAAACCTTCAATACGCTGTTGGGCTCGACGTCTGCACTTTCCTGCATCGCCATGGCCTGATGGTGCTCGGCATTGAAGGGCTCGCCATGCGGATCAATGGCTTCAAGCTGATAGCGCTTGAGCGTGTCCTGGAACATTTTCAAGGTCAGCTCAATGCCTTCACGCATCGGACGAATGTTTTCGTCGTCCGGATTGGACAGCTCCAGGCCGCGCTCCAGACTGTCGATGATGGGCAACAGGTCGCCTGCGAACCGCTCCAGGGCGAATTTATGAGCTTTTTCAACATCTTGCTCAGCGCGACGGCGGACATTCTGCAGGTCGGCGGCTACACGCAACGCCTGATCCTGCGCACCGGCCAGTTGCTCTTCGAGCACTTGTACACGTGCCGCCAGGTCGTCACCCGAATCCTGGGGAGCCTGATTGGCGTCTAGATTTTGCGTGTCCTGCGTCTGTTCGTCAGCCATAGATTTCTCCTTTCAACTTCGTCCGCGAGCTCAACTCGCGCTTCTGCCCCGGTATATGGGGCCGTGTTTTCCAGCTTCAAGGGCGGTCCGACGAATTAACCTTACAAAAACCCCCTGCATATCCATTCCTCTCAGTGCTAAAAAAGTCATTCGCCCAAGCAAATCGAGCTAAGCGAAGGCATTGTCAGCCCGAAACAAAACACTGTATAAATAACCAGACCTAAGCCTGGGAGCGGCCTTTATGCTGGTGCACCTGTCCGTACACAACTACGCCATCGTCGAACACCTCGACCTCGAACTCGATCGGGGCATGAGCGTGATCACCGGTGAAACCGGTGCCGGCAAATCGATCATGCTCGACGCCTTGGGCCTGACGCTGGGCGATCGCGCCGACAGCGGCGTGGTACGCCCCGGGGCGGACAAGGCCGACATCCTGGCCACCTTCGACCTGGTCGACATCCCTGAGGCAAGCACCTGGCTGGCTGAGCGCGACCTGGACACCGACGGCCTGTGCATATTGCGCCGCGTCATCACCGCCGAAGGTCGCTCCCGGGGTTACATCAACGGTACGCCCTGCCCCCTCGGCGACCTCAAGGCCCTGGGCGAGCTGCTGATCGACATCCACAGCCAACATGAACACCAGTCCCTGCTCAAGACCGAGACCCATCGCCGCCTGCTCGATGAATACGCCGGCGCCACCGACCTGGCCCGCCAGGTTCAACTGGCCGCCCAGCGATGGCGCCAGACCCGCCAGGAACTGGATCGACTCTCCAACTCCGGTGACGAACAACGTGCCCGCCACCAGTTGCTGAGTTATCAGCTCGAAGAGCTGGAGAACCTGGCCTTGGGTGAAAACGAGCTGGCGGAACTGGAGCAGGAACACAAGAACCTCACCAATGCCGAAACCCTGCTGGGCATTTGTCGGCAAGTGGTCGAGCAATGCAGCGAAAGCGACTCGGGTAACGTGCTCAATGCACTGACCACCAGCCTGAACCGGCTGTCCAGCGTCAACAATTCGGTAGGCGCCCTGAGCGAAGCGACCAATCTGCTGACGAGTGCACAGATTCAGGTCGAGGAGGCCGTCGGCGAACTCAACCGGTTTCTGGATCATTTCGACGCCGACCCGGCGCGCCTGCAATATCTGGAAGAACGCCTGGACACTATCTATACGCTGGCGCGCAAGCACCGCGTCCAGCCAACCGATGTCGCCGAACTGCAGCAACGCCTGCTTGAAGAGCTGGAAACCCTGAACGCTAACGACGAATCCATTGAGCGCCTGGGAGACGAACTGGCGTCCTATGCCCGTCATTATCAGGAGAAAGCCAGGGAGCTCAGTGAACTGCGCCAGCAGGCCGCGACCGGGCTGGCCGGTGCCGTTGAGCAGGAGATCCAGCGCCTGGGCATGCCCGGCGGGCGCTTCACCATCGAGCTGCACCCCAACACGGGGGACGAGCTTCAACCCAACGGGCTGGAGCAGGTGGAGTTGCTGGTCAGCGCCAACCCCGGGCAACCGCTCAAGGCCCTGGCCAAAGTCGCCTCCGGCGGCGAGTTGTCACGAATCAGCCTGGCCATCCAGGTCATCACCGCACAGACCTCTCGCGTGCCGACGCTGGTATTCGACGAAGTGGACGTGGGCATTGGTGGCCCTACGGCGGAAATTGTCGGCCAGTTGCTACGTCGACTCGGGGAGCGCGGCCAGGTGCTGACAGTGACTCACCTGCCCCAGGTCGCAGCCCAAGGACACCAGCATTTATTTGTGCACAAGGTGCGTGACGAAGACGCCACTCGCACCGCTGTGTCCAAGCTGAACAAGAACGAGCGAGTTGAAGAAGTGGCACGGATGCTGGGGGGGATTGATCTCACCAAAGAATCCCTGGCCCACGCGAAGAAAATGGTCGTCGCGGCAAAAGCCTGACAAAAGCCGTAAAGCAAGAAGGCGACCCCGGAGGGTCGCCTTCTTTCGTTTTGAGAGCTTTGGGCTCACGCGACGTGCTTACTTCTTCTCGCGCACATGCAAGACGAGATGGTGATCGATCAGCTCGAAACCATGCCTTTCAGCGATTTCCTTTTGCAGCGCTTCGATTTCCGGGCTAATGAATTCGATGACCTCACGGGTTTCCACGTTCACCATGTGATCGTGATGTTCCCCGTCAGCCAATTCAAAGACCGCATGACCGCCATCGAAATTGTGACGAGCCACAAGCCCCGCCGCTTCGAACTGGGTCAGGACACGGTAAACCGTGGCCAGACCGACGTCCTCGCCAGCTTCCATAAGTGCCTTGTAGACATCCTCGGCACTCATGTGGCGCTGCTCGGCGGAATCGAGCATTTGTAGAATTTTGACCCGTGGCAGGGTCACTTTGAGGCCGGCTTTGCGTAGTTCGCTATTTTCAACCATGGTCAGCTTTCTCGCGATGCTGCTTCGCAGCTTCTCTTAATGCGGGTATGATCGGCGTTTACGTTGTCCCAGCCAAGATAGTGGAAGTCGCCCACCGATGCAAAACACCAAGCTCTTGCTAACCAGTTTCACCTTTGTGGGACTGCTCGCACTCGCCGGTTGTTCATTCCCCGGGGTTTACAAAATCGACATCCAGCAGGGCAATGTCGTCACGCAGGACATGATAGACCAGTTACGCCCGGGAATGACCCGTCGGCAAGTACGGTTTATCATGGGTAACCCTCTGCTGACCGACACGTTCCATGCCGATCGCTGGGATTATTTGTACAGCCTGCAACCAGGTGGTGGTGAACGCCAACAGGAACGCATCAGCGTTATCTTCAACGCCAATGACCAGCTTGTCAGCCTGTCGGGCGACTTCATGCCCGGTGTGAGCCGCGACGAAGCCATTATGGGCCAGGACAGCGGCACTACGGTGACCGACCCCACCCAGAACGCCGAACAGCCGAAACCGGAAAAACCGGTCAAGCCAGGCTCGTTGCTCGACCAGATCCAGAAGGACGTGGACAACGTCGAGACCGTACCGGTCCCGACGCCAGAACCACTGGATACCTCGCCGCAATAAATTGCTCAATAAAAAACCCGGCTTGCCGGGTTTTTTATTGCCTGTAGTTCAGCGCTATTGATCAGCTTGGCGCGCCTGAGCGGCCTTGGCAGCGCGCAGCCGCCGAATCTCTTTTGGATCTGCCAATAACGGTCGATAAATTTCAAGTCGATCAGCCGCCCGCACCACCTGGCGATCCGGATCGGCCACCACCTTGCCAAAAATCCCCACCGGGCAAGTGACCAGATCCAGCTCCGGAAACTCAACGGCAATGCCAGACGCCGCTAACGCCGCCCGAACACTGGTGCCTTCCGGCACGGAAAATACGCGCAAGACCTGACGTTCGACGCCGGCATACACCACTTCCAACTCAATCAACGCGCAAGCTCGGCGTTTTGCTTGGCGCGCTGGCAGAACGCGTCGACCAGGGTATTGGCCGCCTGATTGAACAGCGGCCCCAGCGTGGCTCGCACCAGCGGGCCAGCGTAGTCGAACGACAGATCCAGGCTGATCTTGCAGGCCTTCTCTCCCAGCGCCTTGAACACCCAGACGCCGTGGAGCTGATTGAATGGCCCCTCTTCCAGGTTCATTTCAATGGACTGTCCCGGCACCAGGGTGTTGCGCGTGACAAAGTGCTGGCTCAATCCACCCTTGGCGACATTGAGGCTGGCGCGCATATGGGTTTCAGAGCTTTCGAGCACTTCGGCGGACGAGCACCAAGGCAAAAATTGCGGGTAACTTGCGACATCGTTGACCAGGTCGTACAACGCCTGCGCCGGATAGGGCAGCAAGGCCGAGCGTTGAATATGTGTCGTCATGTAAGCGTCACTTCCACAGCTGGGCGGCAAACACTACGAGAATGCCGATGGGCGCCACATAGCGCATCAAGAACAGGCTCAAGGTAAACAATACAGGGCTGCGCAACGACAATTCATCACGCACCGCCTCACGCCCCATGACCCATCCTGCAAACACCACGAAACACAAACCACCCAGCGGCAGCATGATCCGTGATGTGAAGAAATCAATCACGCCGAAGAAATCCAGCCCTCCGGTTGCTCCCCACTGGTAGAGATGGAACAGCCCGCCTTCGTTCACGAAAAACTTCGCTTGTTTCCATATATTGAAGGAAAACACCGTCCCCAGGCCAACGAACCAACAGGTAAAGGCCAGCCAGAACGTCACCCAGGCGCGACTGAGCCGGGTCCGCTCCACCAGATAAGCGACCATGGGCTCCAGCAGGGAAATGGCCGAACTCCAGGCCGCAATGGCCACCAGGAGAAAAAACACCACGCCCATGAATTGACCAAACGCCATGTTGCCGAAGGCGAATGGCAGGCTGACAAACATCAGCCCCGGCCCTTCGCTGGGGTTCAGGCCGGCGGCGAAGACAATCGGAAACAAGGCCAGCCCGGCCAGCAACGATACAAAGGTATCCAGCAGCGCGACACCTACGACGGTCCTCGTCAGCGAGGCGCTCTTGGGCATGTAGGCGCCATAGATCATGATCGAGCCCACCCCCACGCTCAGGGAGAAAAACGCATGCCCCATGGCCGGCAGCAGGCCATCCAGAACTTTCTCCGGCTGGAAATCGAACATGAAGTGAACGCCTTCCATGAAGTGCCCGGTGGTCATGCTGTAGCCCAGCAATACCAGGATCATCACGAACAGCAGCGGCATCATGATTCGCAGGCTGCGCTCAAGCCCCGCAACCACCCCACGGGCAATCACCACCGCAGAAAGCAGCATGAAAATCGTATGCCAAAGTGTCAGCCGCCAGGGATCGGAGATCACATCGCCGAAGTAGGCGCCGACCTGATCGGGTGTCACCCCCTGAAAGTCCCCACGCCCCATGTCGATGATGTAGTCCAGCGACCAGCCGCCAACCACACTGTAGAAAGACAGGATCAGCAGCGCCGTGATCATCCCGGCAAACGCCCCCCACGACCACTTGGCCGAGTGCCCCGCCTCCAGTGCCAGCACCTTCAAGGCATTGGCCGGGCTTTGCCGGGCGCGACGACCGATGAGGGTTTCGGCCAGCATCACCGGCGCACCGATGAGCGCGATGCACGCCAGAAACATCAATACAAAGGCACCGCCACCATAGACGCCGACCATGTAGGGAAATTTCCAGATACTGCCCAGCCCCACGGCCGAACCGGTTGCGGCGAATATGAAGACCCAGCGGCTAGCCCAACTGCCGTGGACAGAAACCTTGTCTGTCGACATCGTGATCACGCCCAAGCGTTCGAAAAAGAGGCCGCATTGTCCGGGATTCATTCAACCTGCTCAAGCACGCAGCTTCACCGTAGCCGACACGCCCGCAACTGCCTATAATGCCGCCCCTATGGCTAAACAGAAGAAACACCCCACAGGGACCATCGCGCAAAATAAAAAAGCGCGACACGACTACTTCATCGAACAGCGTTTCGAGGCTGGCATGGTCCTGGCCGGCTGGGAAGTAAAGAGCTTGCGTGCAGGCAAGGCGCAACTGGTCGACAGTTATGTGCTGCTCAAGGACGGCGAGGCCTGGCTGCTGGGCAGCCATATCACGCCCCTGACCACCGCCAGCACCCACGTCATCGCCGATCCGACACGCTCGCGCAAGCTGCTGCTCAACAAGCGCGAGCTGGAAAAGCTCTTCGCGTCCGTGCAGCAAAAAGGCTACGCCTGCGTCTGCACGTCGTTGTACTGGAGCAAGCATTTGATCAAATGCGAAATTGCGCTGGGCAAAGGCAAGAAGGAATACGACAAGCGTGATACCGAGCGCGAACGCGACGCCGGTCGCGAGCTGCAACGCGCGGTGCGTAACAAGGGCAAGGAAGACTGATTCTTTCGCCTTAAGACCATTGTGGGAGCGAGCTTGCTCGCGATGACGGCGACACATCCAGCATTGATGTGTCAGACAGGCCGCTTTCGCGAGCAAGCTCGCTCCCACAGGGTCCGAGCGCTACATCCCCTTGCGCCGCTCCGCCCGCGCCACCCGCTGCACTTCCTGACGTACCTCTTCCAACACCTCCTGCACATACAGAATATGCCGGCTGGAGACTTCCCGGGCCTGCTCGGCGTGCCCGCCCATAATGGCCTGGTACAGCTCCCGATGCTGGCTGATGAGCATGTCTCGGGTTTCGCTGCGCTGCTTGTACATGCCGCCAATGTTGGTGACGACGTTGCGTTTGAGCAGGTCGAACAGACCCCGAATCGTATGCAGCAACACTGCATTGTGACTCGCCTCGGCAATGGCCAGGTGAAACCGCGCATCGGCCGCGCCCTCCTCTGCCCGGCTCACATTTTCATGGCGTGAATAGCAATCCTGAAGCTCCTCGAACGCCGCCGTCAGCCGCTCGCGATCCACGTCCGTGGCCCGCTGTGCCGCGTAGTAAGCGCAGGAAGCTTCCAGGGTATGGCGAAACTCCAGCAAATCACGTTGCGCTTCAGGATTGCTTTCCAACAACTGCAACAGTGGGTCACTGAAGGTTGAGCCCAGCGACTCCACCACATAGTTGCCACCACCCTGGCGACTGACCAGCAAACCCTTGGCCGCCAGTTTCTGAATCGCTTCGCGCAACGAAGGGCGTGACACGCCGAACTGCTCAGCCAAGGCACGCTCGGCAGGCAGGCGTTCGCCGGATTTCAGCGTGCCTTCAAGGATCATTCCTTCAAGCCGCTCGACAATATCGTCAGACAAACGGCGCTGACGAATCTGATCAAACCCCATAACTCGACTCTCCACGATCCCGACGGCTCGCCGGGCTCTCTATTCTGGCCTATCCGCGCCCCGCCGACACCCTCCAGAAGCCACCTATACCCACGGATCAGATCTCAATGATCGCCCTCATTCGACGAAAGTTTCAGAGCGGCAAATTGACATGCGACAACCAAGGCTTTTACCCTAGCCGACAGCGCTTGTAAATTGGTCTTACCAATTATCCAAAATCGCTGACCAGTGCCTGACCAACAACAATTAGGGGCCCACCCACTATGCAAACCTGGCAACAGCTCTACAGCCCGCTCGGCAGCCTCGGCTTGTCCGCACTTGCGGCCGTCATTCCCATCGTATTTTTCTTCCTGGCCCTGGCGGTGTTTCGCCTCAAGGGACATGTGGCCGGCAGCATCACTCTGGCCCTGGCGATCGCCGTGGCGATCTTCGCGTTTCAAATGCCGGCGGACATGGCGTTCGCTGCTGCCGGTTATGGTTTTGCCTATGGCCTGTGGCCTATCGCCTGGATCATCGTTGCGGCGGTATTTCTCTACAAACTGACCGTCAAGAGCGGCCAGTTCGAAGTGATCCGCAGCTCGGTGCTGTCGATCACCGATGACCAGCGTCTTCAGGTGCTGTTGATCGGCTTTTGCTTCGGTGCATTTCTAGAAGGTGCCGCCGGCTTCGGCGCGCCGGTGGCGATTACTGCAGCACTGTTGGTCGGCCTGGGCTTCAATCCCCTGTACGCCGCCGGCCTGTGCCTGATCGCCAACACCGCCCCCGTGGCCTTCGGCGCCCTGGGCATTCCGATTATCGTGGCCGGTCAGGTCACCGGGATCGACGCGTTCAAGATCGGCGCCATGACGGGCCGTCAGTTGCCATTGTTGTCGCTGTTCGTGCCGTTCTGGCTGGTGTTCATGATGGACGGTGTGCGCGGCGTACGGGAAACCTGGCCGGCAGCGCTGGTGGCAGGCTTGAGCTTCGCCATCACCCAATACTTCACCTCCAACTTCATCGGCCCGGAACTGCCGGACATCACCTCGGCCCTGGCCAGTCTGGTTTCCCTGACTCTGTTCCTGAAAGTCTGGCAGCCAAAACGCACTGCCGGCGCGCAGATTGCCGGCGCCACCTCCAGCGCAGCCATTACCGCCAGCGTCGGCGGTTTCGGCCAGCCGCGAAGCACCGTGGCGTCCCCTTATAGCCTGGGAGAAATCCTCAAGGCCTGGTCACCGTTCCTGATCCTCACCGTGCTGGTGACGATCTGGACGCTCAAACCGTTCAAGGCCATGTTCGCCCCAGGCGGATCGATGTACGGCTGGGTGTTCAATTTCGCCATCCCGCACCTGGATCAGATGGTGATCAAGGTCGCGCCGATCGTGACCAATCCGACGGCCATCCCGGCGATCTTCAAACTTGATCCGATTTCCGCCACCGGCACAGCGATTTTCTTTTCGGCATTGATCTCGATGCTGGTGCTGAAGATCAACCTTAGAACTGGTCTTACCACTTTAAAAGAAACCTTCTACGAGCTGCGGTGGCCTATCCTGTCCATTGGTATGGTGCTGGCGTTCGCCTTCGTCACCAACTTCTCGGGCATGTCGTCCACCATGGCCCTGGTGTTGGCCGGCACCGGGGCGGCGTTCCCGTTCTTCTCGCCATTCCTGGGCTGGCTGGGAGTATTCCTGACCGGCTCCGATACCTCGTCCAACGCCCTGTTCGGCTCGCTGCAAGCCACCACCGCGCACCAGATCGGCGTCAACGACACATTGCTGGTAGCCGCCAACACCAGCGGCGGCGTGACCGGCAAGATGATTTCACCCCAGTCCATTGCCGTGGCCTGCGCTGCGACCGGCCTGGTGGGCAAGGAGTCGGATCTGTTCCGCTTCACCCTGAAACACAGCCTATTCTTTGCAACGATCGTAGGCTTGATCACTTTGGCCCAGGCCTATTGGCTCACGGGCATGCTGGTGCATTAAGTACTACAGCTAACACCGAAAAAAACCGACGCCGAACCACGATTCCGCGTCTGCTATTGATAACCGGGTCTGCAAGGCTGCTGAAAGATTCCTTATCTATATTCAGCAGCCTCAGCGGACGGATAACCGGGACCACCCGGAGACACGCCTGATGAGCGAGCTTTTTTACAACGCCGTGCCGAATGCGACCCGTGTCGCCCCGCCATTGCCCGAGCCTCGGCAATACCCCAGCAAAAAGCCCGAACGGGTTTACCTGTTCGGAACCTGCGTGGTGGACCTGTTCTATCCCGAGGCCGGGATGGACGCGATTCATCTTTTGCAGCGCGAAGGGATCCAGGTGGACTACCCGCAAGGGCAGACCTGTTGCGGGCAACCGGCATACACCTCCGGTTACACCGAGCAGGCCAGGACGGTAGCCCGGGCGCAATTGGCGTTGTTTGCCGGGGATTATCCGGTGGTGGTGCCGTCGGGCTCCTGTGCTGGCATGCTGCGCGAGCATTACGCCGACCTGTTCAAGGACGAGCCCGATACGCTCAAACAGGTCCAGGCCCTGGCGGCCCGGACCTATGAGTTGGCCGAGTTCTTGTTATTTGTCTGCAAAGTGCAGTTGAACGACAGGGGCGAGCCGGTGAAGATCGCGCTGCACACGTCCTGCTCGGCACGCCGGGAAATGAACACCCACCTGCATGGCCGTGCCTTGCTGGCGCAGCTGGACAACGTGGAGCGAGTCGAACACAGCCATGAAAGTGAATGCTGTGGGTTTGGTGGGACGTTCAGCGTTCGCATGCCGGATATTTCCGGCGCGATGGTGGCCGACAAGACTCGCGCGCTGAAGGAATCCGGCGCACACCAGGTCGTCAGCGCCGATTGTGGCTGCCTGATGAACATCAACGGCGCACTGGAGAAACAGCAAGAGGCGTTACGCGGCCAGCACCTGGCGAGCTTCCTCTGGCAGCGTACCGGAGGTGCAGCATGAGCACGCCAACGCTGATTCCGACCGTTGAAGTGCCGATTGCGGCGCAGGAAGATTTTCGCGCCAGAGCCCATAAGGCTCTGGACGACACGCAACTGCGAAATAACTTTCGCACAGCGATGGATTCACTGATGACCAAGCGGGCAGCGTCCTTCAGCGATGCCCACGAAAGAGAACATCTGCGAGTGCTGGGCAATGCCGTCCGCGCTCGTGCGTTATCGAAGTTGCCCGACCTGCTCGAGCAGCTTGAAACCAACCTGACCCGCAACGGTGTGAAAGTACACTGGGCGGAAACGGTGGACGAAGCCAATGGCATCGTCCTCTCGATCATCCGCGCTCACGAGGCGCGGCAAGTGATCAAGGGCAAATCGATGGTCAGCGAAGAGATGGAGATGAACCATTTCCTCGAGGGTCGGGACATCGAATGTCTCGAGTCCGACATGGGGGAATACATCGTCCAGCTCGATCACGAGAAGCCTTCACACATCATTATGCCGGCGATCCACAAGAACGCCGGTCAGGTCGCGTCCTTGTTCCACGACAAACTTGGCGTGGAGTACACCAAGGACGTTGACCAACTCATTCAGATCGGTCGCAAGGTCTTGCGGCAGAAATTCTTCGAGGCTGACATCGGCGTCTCCGGTGTCAACTTCGCCGTGGCCGAAACCGGCACACTGCTGCTGGTGGAAAACGAAGGCAACGGGCGGATGTCCACCACCGTGCCGCCGGTTCACATCGCCGTCACTGGCATCGAAAAAGTCGTGGAGAACCTGCGCGATGTCGTGCCGCTGCTCTCGCTGCTGACCCGCTCAGCCCTCGGCCAGCCGATCACCACGTACGTCAACATGATCTCCGGCCCACGCAAGGCCAACGAACTGGACGGCCCTCAGGAAGTGCACTTGGTGCTGCTGGACAATGGCCGCAGCCAGGCCTTTGCCGACAGCGAACTGCGCCAGACCCTGAACTGCATTCGTTGCGGCGCCTGCATGAATCATTGCCCGGTCTACACCCGAATCGGTGGCCATGCCTACGGCGAGGTTTACCCGGGACCTATCGGAAAAATCATCACGCCGCACATGGTCGGCCTGGCCAAAGTACCGGACCACCCAAGCGCCTCTTCGCTGTGCGGTGCCTGCGGCGAAGTATGCCCGGTGAAGATTCCAATTCCGGCGCTGTTGCGGCGCCTGCGCGAAGAAAACGTCAAGGCACCGGACAGTCCGAACCCGGTGATGCGCGGCCAGGGCAGTAAATATTCGCCCAAAGAGCGCTTCATCTGGAACGCCTGGGCGTGGCTCAACAGTTCGCCGCGCCTGTATCGGCTGTTTACTTTCTTCGCCACGCGCCTGCGCGCCCTGATGCCCGCTAACGTCGGCCCCTGGACGCAAAACCACAGCGCCCCCAAACCCGCCGCCCGCTCATTGCATGACCTGGCCCGCGAACACCTGAACCCGCAGGGAGACCGTCGATGAGCGCCAAGGAAAACATCCTCGCCAAGCTGCGTAAAAGCCTGACCGGCACCACGCCAGTGGCCGACAACTTCGATGTCGAGCTGGTGACGCAAACCTATCGCTACGCCCCCGAGGAGCGCATCGCTCAACTGCGCAAACTGATGGAAGCGGTGCACACTGAAATCCACCTGACGTCCGGCGATGGCTGGCCGGCGCTGCTGGCTCAGTTGCTGCGCGACCGTCAATTGCCAAGCCTGCTCATCGCTCCGGCGACGCCTCACGGGAAAAAAATCACACAGTTCTGGGCGAACAATCCCGACCTGCCAACCCTCAAGGCTTACGACCGCCCGGTGGAGGAATGGAAAGCCGAGCTGTTCAACGACACCCCCGCCAGCCTGACCGCGACTCTGGGCGCCATTGCCGCGACCGGCAGCCTGATTCTCTGGCCCACGCGGGAAGAACCGCGGCTGATGAGCCTGGTTCCGCCAGTGCATTTTGCGTTGCTCAAGGCCAGCGAAATCCGCGATAACTTTTATGAAGTGCAGCAGGAATTTGCCTGGGCCCAAGGCATGCCTACTAACGCGTTGCTGGTGTCGGGTCCCTCCAAGACGGCCGACATCGAACAAGTGCTGGCCTACGGTGCCCATGGCCCGAAGGATCTGGTGGTATTGATTCTGGAGGACCAATGACCCTCCCGGCCCCGTTCCTGCGCGATGTGCAACAACTGATCCCGGCAAAAAGACGTTTCGACGACCCGCTGTCGACACTGGCCTTCGGCACCGATGCCAGTTTCTATCGGCTGATTCCGAAACTGGTGATCCGCGTCGAATCCGAAAACGAAGTGGTGGCGCTGCTGCAACTGGCCCAACGCGACCAGGTTCCGGTCACGTTCCGCGCGGCCGGCACCAGCCTGTCCGGCCAAGCCATCAGCGACTCGGTGCTGATTGTGCTGGGGGATAACTGGAACGCTCGCGAGATTCGCCAAGAGGGCCTGCAGATTCGCTTGCAGCCCGGCGTGATCGGCGCCCAGGCCAATGCCTGGCTGGCCCCGTTCGGCCGCAAGATCGGGCCTGATCCGGCATCGATCAACGCCTGCAAAATCGGTGGCATCGTCGCCAACAATGCCAGCGGCATGTGCTGCGGCACAGCGCAAAACACCTATCACACCCTCGCCGGCATCCGCCTGGTACTGGCCGACGGCACCCGTGTGGACACAGAAGATGACGCCAGCGTGGCGGCCTTCCGTACAAGCCATGGCGAACTGCTGGAACGTCTGGCAACCCTTGGCCACGAGACCCGCGCCAACACCGAATTGGCGGCTCGAATTCGCCACAAATACCGTCTGAAAAATACCACCGGCCTGTCGCTCAATGCCTTGGTGGATTACGACGAGCCTGTGGATATCTTGAGCCACCTGTTGGTGGGTTCCGAAGGCACCCTCGGCTTCATCAGCGCAGTGACCTACAACACCGTCATCGATCACCCGAACAAAGCCTCGGCGCTGATCGTCTTCCCGGACGTGGAAACCTGCTGCAATGCCGTCACGGTGTTGAAAAGCCAACCGGTATCGGCGGTGGAGCTGCTGGACCGGCGCAGCTTGCGTTCGGTGCAGGACAAACCGGGCATGCCAGATTTCGTACAACATCTGTCGACAAACGCCTGCGCCCTGCTGATCGAATCCCGCGCGGCCTCGTCATCTTTGCTGCAAGAGCAACTGGCCCGGATCATGGCATCGCTGGCCGGTTTCCCTGTGGAAAAACAGGTCGACTTCACCGAAGACCCGCAAGAAAACGCTCGACTCTGGGCCATTCGCAAAGACACTTTTCCGGCAGTGGGCGCGGTCCGCAAAACCGGAACCACGGTGATCATCGAAGACGTGACCTTTCCGGTGGAACAACTGGCCATTGGCGTGAACCGCCTGATCGAGCTGTTCGACAAACATCACTACGACGAAGCGATTCTTTTCGGGCACGCGCTGGAAGGCAACCTGCACTTTGTCTTCACCCAAGGCTTCAACAACGCCGAAGAAGTTGCGCGCTATCAAGCGTTCATGGATGACGTGGCGCAGTTGGTGGCGGTGGAGTTCGGCGGTTCGCTGAAGGCCGAACACGGCACCGGACGCAACATGGCGCCATTCGTCGAGCTGGAGTGGGGCAGCGACGCCTACCAGTTGATGTGGCAACTCAAACGCCTGCTCGACCCTAACGGCATCCTCAACCCGGACGTGGTGCTCAGCGAAGACCCACAAATCCACCTCAAGCACCTCAAGCCGCTGCCGGCGGCCGACGAGATAGTGGACAAGTGCATCGAATGCGGCTTCTGCGAGCCGGTCTGTCCGTCCAAAGACCTGACCTTGAGCCCGCGCCAGCGCATCGTGATCTGGCGCGACATCCAGGCGAAAAAGCGCGCAGGCATCGACACTTCAGAACTGGAAACGGCCTATCAATATCAGGGCATCGACACCTGCGCCGCCACCGGCTTATGCGCACAACGCTGTCCGGTCGGCATCAACACTGGCGAGCTGGTGAAAAAGCTTCGCGCGCGTACCGCCACACGTACGAAAACCGCCGACTGGCTTGCAAGCCATTTCGCCACTGCACTGCAAGGGGCACGCTTTACCCTGCACGTCGCCAACGGCGCCCGAATGCTGCTGGGCGCGCCACGCTTGGCTCGCTTGTCAGCCGGCCTGACCCGCTTATCGAAGGGCCAGGTGCCTCAGTGGGACAACGCCATGCCTCAGCCGGAAAAAGCCATCCGCTTCAGCCCGGCCGTGTCCGACGCCCGCCCGCGCGTGGTCTATCTGGCCGCCTGCGTGTCGCGGGCAATGGCTCCGGCGGCGGGTGATAAAGAACAGATGTCGCTGTACGAAAAAACCCAACGACTGCTGGAAAAAGCCGGCTATCAGGTGGTCTTCCCAGACAACGTGGACAGCCTCTGCTGCGGCCAGCCTTTCGCCTCCAAAGGCTACGCGGAACAGGCCGAGCACAAGCGCCAGGAGCTGATCGGCGCCCTGCTCCACGCCAGCCGCGGCGGGATTGACCCGATTTACTGCGACACCAGCCCTTGCACGTTGCGCCTGGTCCAGGACCTGGGGCATGTTCGACTGGACCTGTACGATCCGGTGCGTTTCATTCGTACGCATTTGATGGAGCGCCTTGAATTCACGCCCCAGGATGAACCGATCGCCGTACACGTCACTTGCAGTACCCAGCACCTGGGTGAGAGCCAGGCGCTGATCGACCTGGCGCGCAAATGCAGCAAGCAAGTCGTGATCCCCGAAGGCATCCATTGCTGTGGGTTTGCCGGCGACAAGGGGTTCACCACACCGGAACTCAACGCCCACTCATTGCGAACCCTCAAGGACGCGGTACAACATTGCAGCGAAGGCGTTTCCACCAGCCGCACCTGCGAGATCGGTCTGACGCGCCATGGCGAAATCGACTACCACGGCCTGGTGTATCTGGTAGACCGCGTCACCCGGCCCAAATCCGCCGACGGTGAAGGGCTCCCCATCGCACCCGAAGAAAAATCGAATTCCTGCGTTTCGCTGTAGTCACTTGAATAGGCCCGACGCCGTCGGGCCCTTCATTGACTCGGGCCTGGCCGTGACCGTCCGCCAGCACCGAGACCAAACGTTCAAGGAGATACACATGAAGCGCACCGCATTTGCTGGCTTGTTCATTTCCGCGGCACTGTTGGCCTCTCCGGTGTTTGCAGCGGACACGAACCTCTGTGATACCCAGCTGAAAAAAATTGACAACGATATGGCCACTGCTCAACAAATGAGCGAAAGCTTGAAGACCGAGCTTGACTCCAAAGTGACCAAAGCCAAGACCGAGCAGGCCAAAGGCACCAAGGAAGGCGTCGAAAACTGCATCTCGCTGACCACCCAGGTTCTGCAGGAAATGCAGAACAACAACAAAGGCGATCAGCAGTAAGCTCGCGCCCGGCCAACCTTCGGGTTGGCCTCAGCTGCGTATTGGCGTACACTGCACAGGCTTGTCGCTCCAGCTGATTCACGGAGCTACAGGCTCGGGGCCGTTTAGGATTCGACGCCGGTTGCGAAACTTTAGGTGCATGCCGAGTTGGTAACAGAACTCGTAAATCCACTGTTGCAACTTCCTATAGTTGCCAATGACGAAACCTACGGGGAATACGCTCTCGCTGCGTAAGCAGCCTTAGCCCTTCCCTTCTGGTACCTTCGGGTCCAGCAATCACCAGGGGATGTCCGTAAACCCAAAGTGATTGTCATATAGAACGGAATCGCCGTGCAGTACGTTGTGGACGAATCGGCTAAAACTTACACAACTCGCCCAAAGCACCCTGCCCGTCGGGTCGCTGAGGGTTAACTTAATAGACACGGCTAAGCATGTAGTACCGACAGCGGAGTACTGGCGGACGGGGGTTCAAATCCCCCCGGCTCCACCAAATAAGCTATACAAATCAGGCACTTAGCGTTTACCGCAAGTGCCTTTTTTTGTGCCTGAATGGGTGGTTTTGGCTCGGTTATGCCAGCTTAATGACAGCGTCACGTGAAGCGACTGGGGCAAAATATGAGTTCGGAGATTGACCGGGTAAAGGATCGCGCTAGAAGCCGGGCCTTGGTGGATGAGCTCTACCAAGACGCAAGCCGTGTATACGTCGTGCATTACTCATGCGAATCATTTTATGAGGGGTCCACCGGCGCTTCGAAACGAGTGACGTCCATCGCCGTGAGAAACCTAAAGTCTGCACAGACAAAATCTTGGTCGCTTCATAAATCAGCGGAGCTGAAGGGTTCACTTGCGACGATGTCGGATGAGCTGGATAGCCATGAAAAATCAATGCTTGATGGCTATTTTACTTTTCTAGAGCAGCATAGAGACTGCCGATTCATTCACTGGAATATGCGAGACGAGCATTTTGGCTTTTTCGCCCTTGAGCATCGACACCGCGTCATGGGCGGTCAGCCTTTTGAGCTTCAGCATGACAAAAAAGTAGATCTGGCTAGGGTACTAGTTAGCCTCTATGGCAAGTCCTATGCTCCACACGAGGACAGCAAGGGCCGCAGAGGCCGAATAATGAGCCTGACAGAGCTGAACAATGTATCGGACGTCGACGCGCTGACAGGCGAACAGGAAGCTGACGCATTCGTCAGTGGTGATTATCTTAAGATGCACAGATCAACGCTCAGAAAGCTGGACATGTTTGCCAATTTCTTCGAGCGCACACATGAAAAACGCCTAAAAACAAACGCTACCTGGGCAGACAAGTTTGGTGTCCGTCCGATTGCGATGCTGGAAATCGTAAAAGGCCACCCGCTATTTTCCGCGTTTACCGTCATTGCAATCGTGTTGGGGGCAGTCGCGAAATACACTGAATTTTTCAAACAATTCCTGAACGTCGGTTCTTAAATGCCTGGCGCTGCTGATGCAGCAACATAGGCGTGAACAGTGCATAGACAATGACCTGTGTCGCCTACGGCGATTCACTCCTGGTCATATCGTGGCTTACATCCTGATACGCTTTTTAATAGCTGCGGGTTGAAAAGCCATCATTTAGGCATCATTTCTGATATGCCTCAAACGGAGGCGGCACTTAAGGAATGATCATGGCAAATTTTACCGTTCGAGTAGAGTTACACGGGGCAGACGAAAGCGATTACGAAACTCTATATGAACACATGAAGGCGAAGGGCTTTACCAGACTCGGCACACTTATGCCTCGATGATGCTGGCCGCAGGCGAGCATCCGATGTGGGTGGCAAAGCAAATGGGGCATTCCGATTGGACTATGATCGCAAGAGTGTACGGACGATGGATGCCTTCGGCCGACTCAAGCGCGGGAACAAGCGCCGAATCGCTATGGGTACTCACCGATATAGATCAAAGTCCTGACGCCCGAAAGCTTCTATAAGGCGAGGTTGAGTTTCGCGGCCTTTAACTCGAGAGCGCGATTGATTTTTTCGAACAGTTTAAAAAAACCTTCACTTGAATCGTAGGTACGATCGTCATCGTAAAGCTCTAAGATGTATTTCATGAACGTTTTTTTAGAGCCATCCCTAATTTTGAACTCCACCAAGCCTCCGTCTGAATCAACGATGGGGGCGCCACCTTCAAACCAAGCTGGTTCATGTTCAAACGCACCAATAATCCAGTCAGGCGGAAAGAGCCCCTCGATTGGGTGGCCTCCCGAGATCAATACATAGTCAACATTGGAATTGAACTTATAATCCTTATTTGCGCAGTAATGCCCCATTTCCCTTACGGCATCTACTCCCGCTTTATCGCCATCAAAAAGCGAAACGATACAAACCTCTTTTTCCAGCAATCCAAAATTTGACTTCAGGAAACCTTTCAAATCAGATACACCTGTGAAGTCTTTGATTAGCAAATTTGTGCGCGACAGGTATGGATACTCCTCTTGCATTTCAGGCTGCATAGCTCTCCACACGTGGTCAATATAGGCCCGATCAGTCTCGCCCTCGACAAACAAATTATATTTGGAAAGTGCAAAGTAGTCTGCAAACTTCACACCCAAAGATTTCCTAATCGATTCAGTAGCATCTCTGTGCGAAGCGTACTGAATTATCGAAGTAGCTTTATTAGCTTGCGTTCTTCGAACACCCTGAACCAATTTAATATTGGTCGGGACGAAGTTTATCGCATGCGTAGTTTTAATTAGAGTGGATATCTCGCCGAGATCATCCAATATTCTCGATGCTCTCTCCGCAAGACGCGGATGCATGTACGTTTCAGGCTCTTCAATTAGCCAGACGACATTTACGTTTCTTTGTTGCTGAGTAATCCATTTGAAAGAGGATAGTAATACAGCTGCCTGAACGCCCATACCCTTAGAATAGATAGAACTGCTCTCCGGATCTTTTACGGCCAAGTCAAATCCGGTAATTAGATCAGTTATAGCGCCATTGGGTATCTTGAAAGCTACCTGAATCTGACCAAGCCCATTGTTCTTAAGTACTGTATTCATGCTTGTCGCGATCTCCGCGACGCTTAGCTGTATTTCTGGTATATGGCGCCTGAGGGCCGTAGCGACTTCCATTCTGATAAATGGAGAAACAAACTCATCGTATAGCTCATCAATAGATTTCTTAGAAGGAATGTAATAACACTTGAAAGAATCTAAAACAGCCTGAATGAAAGCTTTCTGAGCCATTGAGCATTGAGGGGATTTCCCCGCAGGTCGTTTTAGACCTGGGTAAACTTGGTAAACTGGATTATTTCCATTAAAATAGACATTAATGGAAAATTCATCGCTAGGATCATAGTGACCTAGCAGAACTCGCAACTTGTCCAGCTTTTCAAAAATATCCTTATCTTTCCCAGAAGAGTCTCCTCTAAAATGACAAGTTAAACTTGTCTTAACAGATTTATCGCCAGAAGAAAAATCAGTGGAATGCTCATATTTATGCAAGTTCTCATAGCCAGTGAAGAACATATAGATCGCCATCAACGCATTTGTCTTTCCTGCGTTATTTGGACCTACCAGGGTGAGCCCACCCGTAAGGTTCAAGGTTTGCTCACCTCTTATAGTACGAAAATTTTTAACCTTTAAACTTTGGATTTTCACTCGACTTCCCTGCCAGATTATTAATTCTATCGATAGTGGCATAAGGCAACCGACCAATGGAAGCGGTCGAGCGGAAGTCGAGCCGCGCGAATGACCTGCTATGTCACATTGGGAATGACAGCAAAATGGCAGCATTGGCGCTGAAAGCTGCGCATTACAAGGACCGGATGCGGGTTCAAATCCCCCCGGCTCCACCACTTCATCATCTAAAGACGTCCACGGACGTCTTTTTTTGTGCCTGAAACCCAGTAAATACGGGGATTTCAGCGCCATCGGGCTCCATAGCACTTCACGCTGATCCATTTTGGCTACGCGAAATCTGAGCCTGCCGGAATCCTCTGCTCAATGTAAAGATTTCAATCTCACGCGCGTACTTTTCTACCGTGGAAACCAGGGTCGATTTTTTCAACAGGATCGGCCAAAAGCGGACAGTGATATAAAAATAAATCTGCCCTCTTTTCGTTCTAGGACTCTTGGCCGATCTCTACCATCTCCGACAAACAGCAGTGAGTCGCTTGAAACTTCCGGATTGCGGAATTTGGGGAGAGGGGGTTGGGGGATGCAGCCGCGATCAGGACGCGGCTGCATTTTTTGAGAGAAAAGTTTAATCGTCGGAAATTGCTGCCAATGAAGTGCACCACAGGCACGCGGCTTCGCTGCCCAGTGGGAGCAAGCTCCCTCGCCACAGGATTGGGGGGCTTGAGACTTCAGGCTCAAGGTTGAGGGTCAAGGGTTCAGCATCCTACCAGTCGTAAGTCAGGCTCGACACCACAGTCCGGCCATCGCCGTAGTAGCAATCCCACTGGCTGCGGCAACTGGCGACGTATTCCTTGTCCGTGAGGTTTTTCACGTTCAGCGCCAGTTTCACGCCTTTGAGGCGAAAGGCGGAGGTTCCCAGGTCGTAGGTCAGGCTTGCGTCATATACGGTGTAGGACGGAATTTGGAATGCGCCTTCGTAGTCATCGCCGTAACTGCCCCTGGCATAACGTGCACCCAGACCGGCGCCCAATCCCGACAAGGGTGTATCCCCGAGCAAGGTGTAGTTGACCCAGAGCGCGACGGTCAGCGGCGGGTTTCCCGCCGGGTGGCGACCTTTGCGGCCGTCGTTGTCCTTGGTGTACTTGATGTCGTTGCGCGATGCCGAAGCAATCACGTCCAGTGCCTCGGTCAGCTCTGCCTTGGCTTCGAGCTCGATGCCTTTGGAGCGAATGGCGCCGCTTTGGTTGCTGAACCCAGGGTTGCTAAGGTCGGTGGTCAGGATGTTTTCCTGTTCCAGTTCATAAGCGGAAATTTGCACGAAGCTGTTCTGCCCCGGTGGCTGGTATTTCACGCCCGCCTCGTACTGCTTGCCGGTGGAAGGGTCGAACGCTTTGCCCTGGACGTTGGTGCCATTGAGTGGCAAGAACGATTCCGAGTAGCTGACAAAGGGTGCCAAGCCGTTATCGAACAGGTAGACAATGCCGCCGCGGCCGGTGAATTTCTCATCCTTGTTGTTGGTATGAGCGCCGCTGAGCGGTTGTTTGTTGTCGGTCTCAGCCCAGTCGTAACGACCGCCGAGGACAAAGATCCACTGGTCGAGCTTGATCTGATCCTGGGCGTATAAACCGGTCTGGGTGATGGTGTTGTCCCAGCGATAGTTGTTGCCGAAATTCAGCGGTTGGCCGTAGGTAGGCGTGAACAGGTCGATGATCGGCGGGTTGTAGTCGTACAGACCGGCGAACTTCGAATTGAAGTGGTAGTAATCGAGGCCGACGATTGCGGTATGGCTGAATGGGCCGGTGTCGAATTCGGCCTGGGCGATGTTATCCACGCCGAAGACTTTGTTGTCCTGTTGCCAGTCCACGCCGTAGCGGGTTTGGTAACGCTGGTCGTTCTGCCCGGTGATCGGGTTGGTGACGAACCGGTAACCATGCAGCGGCGCGGTGTAGTGGTCATTGACGCGTGCGTAACGCGCATTCTGCTTCAAGGTCCAAACGTTGTTCAGGCGGTGGGAAAACTCGTAGCCGAAGGCGTACTGCTCACGGTGGTAGTCGTTGACGCCGGGCTCACCGAGGAACAGGTCGCGGTCAATCTTGCCGTTGGGATTGTCGAACAGTGTGCCCACTGCGGGCAGCCCCTGCGCCTCGGGCACGCCTTTGTCTTTCTGGTATTGGGCGAACACTGTCAGGCTGGTGTCTTCACTCGGTCGCCAGGTAAAACTGGGCGCGATGAACTGACGCCGCTCTTCGACGTAATCGATTTCGTCATTGCTGTCGTTGGCCAGGGCGGTGAGGCGATAGAGGAACTTGCCCTCGTCGTCGAGCGGGCCTGCGAGGTCGATGGCAGCGCTTTTATGGTCGTAGCTGCCGGCCTCGAATTTGATTTGATGCAGGGGCGTTTCGGTTGGGCGCTTGCTGACCAGATTAACGATACCCCCAGGCTGATTTTGCCCATACAGCACCGACGCCGGGCCTTTGAGCACCTCGATTCGCTCCAGCGAGTACGGCTCGATCTGCAACGCACCACCGGTACTGCCGCCGCCATAGGGTAGATGCAGGCCATCGAGGTACAACGGTGTAGGCGAGAACCCGCGCGAGGTCGGCTCATCGAAAATCTTCACCCGGTCGGAGAAACCACCACCCGTGATGCCCGGCGTATAGCGCAAGGCTTCGGTGACACTTTGCGCGCTGCGTGAGTTGATCTCGGCAGCGGTGACAACGTTGATGGTTTGCGGAATTTCCACCAGCGCCGCATCGGTCTTGCTCCCGGTTGCACTGCGCTTGGCAACGATGCCAGCGACCGGCCCCCAGGCGTTTTCCAGCGCCTCGGCGGCATTCACCTTGGTAACGCCCAGTTGTAGCGGACCATCTTGCGCGACGGCTTGCAATGACCAGCCGCCCTGGGCGTAAACAGCCTGCAAGCCACTGCCCGCCAGCACCTGCTCAAGACCTCGAGCCACATCGAACCGCCCCTGCAACCCGGAGCTGCGTTTGTCCGAAGTGAGCTGAGCGTCCACCGAAAGCAGAATCCCCGCTTCGCTGGCAAAGCGATTCAGGACCTGATCGAGATCGCCGGAGCCGATGCTGTACTGGCGCACGTGGCTGACGCTCGTCTCTTCAGCCCAGGACAGGTTCGGCAGCATCGGTGTGGTAGCCAGCAGGGTGGCGAACACGCCGCGGCGCATTGCACCATTCAAAGGAAAAATCTTCTGTGTCGGGCGATGTGGCATTCCGGAACTCCCCATGAGAATGCTTCTTGATTTGCTTTCAAGAGGTATCCCGAACGGGGGATGAAAACCGACAAGCATTTCGCTCGTTTATTTTTTAGGCATCAGGCACGGCGTTTCACCGTCACCCAGTAACGGGTTACGGACTCGACATGCACCGGCAGCGTGCGTTCGAGGGCGGCCAGCACGGCGTCGGTGTTGTCGAGCGGGAACACCCCGGTCAACAGCAACTGGGAAGCCGCCTCGTCGCAACGAATCCAACCCGGTCGATAACGCGCCAGCTCGGCCAGGAACCGACCCAACGGTTGCCGCTTAGCCACCAGCCGGCCCTGGCTCCAGCTGCTGTCATCCGTGTTCGCAAGTTGCTTGTGGCCAGCACCGTTGGCGCTGAACCACAGGCTGTCGCCGGCATTCATGTGTGCGGTCGCGCCATGGCGCGGGCTGATGCGTAGTTGGCCTTCGTACAGTTCGACTCGCGCGCCGTCGTCCATTTCACGCACCGAGAATCGGGTCCCCAGCGCCTGGACATCGCCGCTGGCAGTTTCCACAATCAACGGACGGACCGGATCGTGCCCACTGTTGAGCAGAATTTCGCCGCAGAGCAGGCGAATACGGCGCTCCTGCGCAGTGAAACGCAGGTCGACTGCGCTATTGCTATTGAGGTCGAGCCGGGTGCCGTCGCTCAGGGTCATGTGCCGAATTTCGCCGGTCGCGGTACGGTGCTCAGCGAACGTCAAGCGCCAGGACACCTGGTTTTGCAGGAGATAACCGCTGCTGCCGGCGACCAGCAACAGGCCGAGCATTTTCAGCGCTGCACGGCGCTGCGGGTCGGGACTGTCCCGCAGCACCGCCCGCGCGCACCCCGCAGGTACGGCGCCGAAAGTTTCCTGCAGTTGCTGCAATCGCTGCCAGGCACGCCGATGCTCAGGATGGGCGTTCTGCCAGTTAGAGAATGCCTTGCGTTGGTCCGCATTCATTTCGCCGCCCCAATGCAGCATCAGCCATTCACTGGCCTGCTCGACGATCGCGGTATCGATCGGAGCATCAAGCGTCCGGCTCATGATTCGTAAACCAGCTGGTAGCAGGCGAGGATCGCCCGGGTCATGTACTTCTGAACCGAGCTGACGGTCACCCCGAGCCGCTCGGCGATCTGTGCATAACTCATTCCCTCGAACTGCGAGAGCAGGAATGCCTGGCGTACATTGTCCGGCATGCGGTCAAGCATCGCGTCGATCTGGGTTAGGGTTTCGAGAATCAAGGCGCGGGTTTCAAGTGAGGGCGATTCCGGCTCCGGCAGATGCGCGATGCTTTCCAGATAAGCGCGCTCGATCCGCAATCGCCGCCACTGGTCGATCACCAGGTTGCGGGCAATCTGCGTCAGATAGCTGCGACTCTCCAGCGGGCCGGGCAACCGCCCGGACACCAGCAGGCGCAGAAACGTATCCTGGGCGACATCCGCCGCATGCTCACGATCACCTAGGCGCTTGCGCAGCCAACCTTGCAACCATCCATGGTTATCGCGGTAAAGACGATGGAGAGAGTCGTTGCCGTCAGTTGCTGCTTCCATGGGGGGTCCATGCGCGTGAGTGATAGCAATTATCATTACACTTTACGCGGCAGCTGGCAAAACGGCATTGGTCAACGGCTCGACCCGGGCCCTTTAAAGCATTAAAAAAATGCCGCGAGTAAGTTAAAAACACAATTTAAATTACCCCGGCCCACCACTTCATCATCTAAAGACGTCCACGGACGTCTTTTTTTGTGCCTGAAATCCAGCACATCAAGGAATTCACCACCACCAAGCGCCTCAATAGTTTTCTGAGTCCCAGCCGTTCCGGCACTCCAAACCCAAGAACCCCAAGATGCAGAACATCAAGCCCCCCGCCCCCTCAACGAAGCCTCTCCTTCCCCAGCCCAGCAATCAGAAAATCCCTAAACGCAGAAACCGCCGCCGGTAAATTGCGTCCCGCCATGCTCTGCAGTTCGATTCGCCGGGCCTGCATGCCTTCATCCAGGATCGGCAAGCATTTGAGTTGTTTGTCGGCAACCTGTTTGTGCAGGGTCATTTCGCTGGCCAGGCTAATCACGCCTTCTTCGCGGACGAAGCTATAGAGTGCGGCCACGTAGTTAGTGGTCAACACCGGGTCGAACAACAACCCCTGTACGCCGCAACAGATGTCGAACAGTTGCCGTATCGTGGTGTCGGCCTTCGGTAACGCAATGGGCCAGGGTTGCAACTCCGCGAGGCTGACCGCCTCACGCCCGGCCAAGGGATGGGAATTGGAGACCACGGCAAAAATTGCCCCGCTCAGGACATGTTCGACCTTGATCTCCTTTTGTGGCATCAGGCTGAATGTCATCGCCAGATCGGCTTCACCGGAACGCACCTTCTCCGTCGCTTGCGCCGGCGCACAGACCTCCAATGTGAAATGAATGCCCTGATACTCACGCCTGAACGCGCTGATGCTTCTGGGCATGTATTCCAGTGCAAATCCTTCCGAGCAGGCCACATGCACATGACCCCGTTGCAAGCCATGCAGCTCGGTAATTTCCAGCACCACCTGCTCGGCTTCAAGCTGCGACTTGCGCGCATAAGCCGCCAGTCGCGCCCCCGCTTCGCTGAGCACCATGCCTCGGGCACGACGCTCGAACAGGCTGGTATCGAGGCCCAACTCAAGCTTGGAAATTTGCCGGCTCACCGCGGACGCGGCGACATTCAGCCGTACCGAGGCCTCGCTGATCGATCCGCATCGCGCCACCTCCAGAAAATAGCGCAGTGCCGTGGACTGCACACCATACAGCTGCATCGGCGCCTCCAAGGGTTGCCTTTTCGGCAACGTAAGTATCGAAATATTATTCTTGTGGCATTGATAGCCTTTCCCTACATTCGTGTCCAGACCAAAAAAACACGACCTGACCTTTCATCCTCCTTTACGCATTTGCGATTCGCTGCCCTTTGATTCAACCACTCTCGCCAACGGAGACGACGGCATGGGCATCAAAGGTTTCGCCTGCAGTATTGCGCTGATGGGCCTCATCAGCAGTCTTCCGGCTCACGCCGGTAAAGCCAACGACACCCTGGTTTACGCGTCCGACAGCGAGCCTGAAAACATCAGCCCCTATCACAACGATTTGCGCGAAGGTGTGATTCTTGGCCGGCTGATCTGGGACAACCTGATCTACCGCGACCCCGACAGCGGCGAATACAAACCCATGTTGGCCACCCGCTGGAAACAGGTCGACGACACCACCATCGACTTTGATTTGCGCAAAGACGTCAAATTTCACAACGGTGACGCCTTCACCGCCGACGACGTGGTGTTCACCCTCAACTACGTGGTGTCGCCGGAATCGAAAGTCGTTACCGTGCAAAACGTAGACTGGATCAAGAGCGCCGAAAAAACCGGTGACTACAGCGTCCGCCTGTATTTGAAGAAGCCTTTCCCTCCGGCGCTGGAATACCTGTCCAACGCCGTCCCGATGTTCCCCAAGCAGTACTTCGAGAAGGTCGGCCTGGCCGAATTGAGTCGCAAGCCAATCGGTACCGGGCCGTATAAAGCCGTGTCGGTGGTGGCTGGCGAAGGCGTCACCATGGAGATCAACAAGGACTACTTTCCGGACAGCCCTCAAGGCAAGCCCCATATCGGCCACCTGAAATTTCGCGTGATCCCGGATGCAGAAACCCGCCTGGCTGAGTTGATGACCGAAGGGGTCGATTGGATCTGGCGTGTAACCCCGGATCAGGCAGTCGACCTCAAAGGCATACCGAACCTGAGCGTGACCAGCGGCGAAACCATGCGCATCGGCTTCCTGATTCTTGATGCTCGGGGCACTTCCTCGGAAAACTCGCCGATGAAGCACCTCAAGGTGCGTCAGGCCATCAACCATGCGATCAACCGCAATGCGCTGGCCACGCAATTGGTGGGCGGCGAAGCCAAACCTTTGCAGGTTGCCTGTTATCCAGGCCAGTTCGGCTGCGATACCACCGCGGCCACGGTCTACGACTATGACCCGGCCAAGGCCAAGGCGCTGCTCGCCGAAGCCGGTTACTCAAAAGGCTTCGAGACAGAAATCTTCGCTTATCGCGACCGTGATTACGTCGAAGCCATCATCGGCAACCTGCGTGCCGTGGGCATCAACGCCAAGCTGCGTTACTTGAAGTACGCCGCCCTGCGCGATCAGCAACGGGGCGGCAAGGTGCCGATGTCGTTTCAGGCCTGGGGCTCGTTTTCGATCCTCGACACCTCGGCGTCGGCCGGCACCTGGTTCAAGGGCAATCCGGACGACAACATCAAGGACCCGCAAGTGCAGGGTTGGTTGCAGACCGCCGATAACGCCCTCGACCCGCAAGTGCGCAAGGACAACTACCGCAAGGCGTTGCAGCGCATCAGCGAACAGGCGTACTGGGCGCCGATGTTCAACTATTCGATGAACTACGCCTACACCGCCGAACTCGCGTTCACGCCCTACCCGGATGAGCTGCCGCGTTTCGTTCAGTCCAGTTGGAAGTAATCCGCCACCGAGCGGATTGATCGAGAGGTGCCGTGGCTGCGAACAAACCCGCACCACGGACACCTCCTCACGCCTGTCATCCATTGGATACGAGGAAACTTGCCATGCTTGGATTCCTTCTGCGCCGCCTGGGCATCGCTATTTGCGTTGCCATTACCGTGTCGGTGATCAGCTTTTCTCTTTTGCACCTGTCCGGCGACCTGGCCACAGCCATTGGCGGACCGGAAGCCACCAGCGAACAGATCGAACAGATCCGCGTGCAGTACGGTTTGAACAAACCGCTGCCGACCCAGTACTTCAACTGGCTGGGCGATTTGCTGCGGATGGACTTGGGCAACTCTTTTTTCTTTCAGGAGTCGGTCTACAACCTTGTCGCCAGCCGCTTGCCGATTACCCTCGGGTTAGGTGCCATGGCGCTGGGTATCGCCTTGCTGGTGGCGATTCCACTGGGCGTGCTGGCGGCGGTCAAACGCGACACCTGGGTTGATCGACTGGCCTTGAGCATCGCGGTGCTGGGTCAGGCCATGCCAAGTTTCTGGTTTGCGCTGATGTTGATCGTGGTGTTCGCGGTGACGCTCAAATGGCTGCCGGTATCCGGCAACTCGACCCTGCTGCACTTCGTCATGCCAGCCATCGCCTTGGGCTACTACGCGACGCCGGCAATCATGCGTCTGACCCGCGCCGGCATGCTGGATGTACTCAGTTCCGATTACATCCGCACCGCCCGCGCCAAGGGCCTGCGCCCTGCTCGCGTGCTGTTCAAGCACGCCCTGCGCAACGCCTTGATTCCGGTGGTCGCGCTGGCGGCGGTGGAGTTCGGCTTCATGCTCGGCGGTTCGGTGGTGATCGAAACCGTGTTCTCCCTGCAAGGCATCGGACAACTCGCCTGGGACGCTATCGCCCGTGACGACTTTCCGGTGGTACAGGCCGTGGTCCTGCTGATTGCGGTGATCTACATCATCCTCACCTTGCTGGCCGATGTGCTCAACGCACTGCTCGACCCGCGCATTCGCGTGCGCTAGGAGGCTTACATGAGCACCCCCACGACCCTCGCGATCAATGACTACCTGCCACCCCCGAGCAGCCTGAGTCGAGTACTCGGCAGGAGCTTTCGTCATCGTGGTTTCGCCATCGGCGCGGTGTTGTTGCTGATCATCTTCGCCGGCGCACTGTTCGCGCCGTGGCTGGCACCTTACGACCCTTATGCGCAAGACGTGATGCTGCGCATGAAACCGCCGGTATGGATGGCCAACGGCACCTGGGAATACGTCCTGGGTACCGACAAGCTGGGCCGTGACTACCTGTCGCGACTGCTCTACGGCGCACGTATTTCGCTGTTCATCGGCATTGCGGCGGCGCTGATTTCCGGCTTTATCGGCACCGTCATGGGGCTGTTGGCCGGTTATTACGGCGGCAAGGTCGATGCGTTTATCAGCTACCTGATCACCACCCGGCTGGCGATGCCGGTCGTGATGGTCGCGCTGGCCTCGGCCTCGCTGATGGGCGGCTCCCTGAAAGTGGTCATCGTGCTGCTCGGCTGCCTGTTATGGGATCGCTTCGCGGTGGTGGTCAGGGCTTCGGTGCAACAGATTCGCGATGCTGAATATGTGGCCTCGGCCCAGGCGCTGGGCTGCTCGACCCTGCGCATTCTGGTCAGTGAAATTCTGCCCAACCTGGTCGGCGCGCTGATCGTCGTCGCGACGCTGGAAATGGCCCACGCGATCCTGCTGGAGTCGGCCTTGTCGTTCCTCGGGGTTGGCGTGCAACCGCCGACGCCGTCCTGGGGTTTGATGATCGCTGAAGGCAAACCCTACATGTTCTTTTCCCCATGGGTCATCGCCATTCCCGGCGTCGCCCTGATGGTTCTGGTGCTGGGCATCAACCTGGTCGGCGACGGCCTGCGCGATCTGATCCTGCCCGACGGCCGCAATTGATAGAGGGCACCGAACAATGGCACTACTCCATGTTGAAAACCTGCGCGTGGACATCCCCATGGGCAACAGCCCGACGCCAGATGACATGCTGCATGCCGTGCGCGGTCTGGATTTTGAAGTCGAGCGCGGTGAAATGTTGTGCATCGTCGGCGAATCCGGCTGCGGTAAATCCCTGACCTCGCTGGCGCTGATGGACCTGTTGCCCCGCAAGGCCAAACGCACCGCGTCCCGGCTGACGCTGGACGGCATCGACATGCTCGGCCAGAGCGAGCGGCGCATGTGCGACTTGCGCGGTAACCGTCTGGCGATGATCTTCCAGGAACCGATGACCTCGCTGAACCCGGCCTACAGCATTGGCGATCAGCTCAGCGAAGTGCTGACTCAGCATCGCAAGGTGTCACGCCAGGAGGCCCTGGCGCGCGCCGCGCAGATGCTGGAGAAAGTCGGTATCAGCAACGCCACCGAACGCTTGCGCCAGTACCCGCATCAACTGTCTGGCGGTTTGCGCCAGCGGGTGATCATCGCCATGGCGCTGATGTGCGAACCGGACCTGATCATCGCGGATGAACCCACCACGGCACTGGACGTGACCATCCAGGCGCAGATTCTGCGCTTGATCCGCGACATTCAGAAAGAACTCGGCCTGGCGGTAATCTTCATCACCCACGACCTCGGGCTGGTGGCACGGATCGCCGATCGGGTCGCCGTGATGTATGCCGGGGAAATCGTCGAAACCGCCCCGGCCCTGCAACTGTTCGAAAACCCACAGCATCCGTACACCCGTGGTCTGCTGGCCAGTATTCCAATCCCTGGCCGGACTAAACCGGGTACGGCGCTAGGCTCGATTCCAGGCCTGGTGCCGAGTCTGGTAGGCGAACAGCAAGGTTGTGCGTTCCGCAATCGTTGCGCTCAGGCGATAGCGGCCTGCGCGCAAGACATCCCCGAAGTCGAACAGGACGGCCACATGGCACGCTGCCTGTTCGCCGCACCGGCCCCGGCGCCGATTCGCCTTCAAGAGCGAGCACGGTCATGAAAAAAGACATCGCGTTGGAGCTGTGCGACATCCGGCGAGAGTTTCGGATCAACCAGGGCTTTTTCAAACCCGCCGCCACGCTGAAAGCCGTCGATGGCGTTTCCCTGCGCCTGATGCGGGGCGAGACCCTCGGCCTGGTAGGCGAGTCCGGTTGCGGAAAAAGCACCCTGGCAAAGATGTTGCTCGGTCTGTTGCCGCCGACCAGCGGCGATGTGCTGGTCAATGGCAAACATCTGGCGGCAACGGATCGCAAGGCGATGTCCCGGCGCATTCAGCCGATATTCCAGGACCCGTATTCCTCGCTGAACCCCCGCAAGACGTTGCGCGAAATCGTGACCCTGCCGCTGATCGTGCATGACATTGGCAGCCCCGCCGAGCGGCGCAAGAAGACCGAAGAGATGCTCGACGTGGTCGGCCTGCCCAAACGGGTCATCGACAGCTATCCGAGCCAACTGTCTGGCGGCCAGCGACAACGGGTGGCCATTGCCCGGGCGTTGATCATGCGCCCTGACGTGTTGATCTGCGACGAACCCACCTCGGCGCTGGACGTTTCGGTGCAGGCGCAGATTCTCAACCTGCTGCAAGACCTCAAGCGCGAATTCGGCCTGACCTATCTACTGATCAGCCACAACCTGGCGGTCATCGAACACCTCGCCGACCGGGTCGCGGTGATGTACCTGGGGCGCATCGTCGAAGAGCGCACTCGCGAATCGTTGTTCGCCAAACCCGGCCACCCGTATACCCGCGCCTTGCTGGATTCGGTGCTCACGCCCGACCCGCGCCTGGGCATTCCCGATATCGGCCTGCACGGTTCCTTCCCCAATCCGATGTCACCGCCGCCCGGTTGCGCCTTCCATCCACGCTGCCCGAGCTGCTTCGCCCCCTGCAAAACGGCCTACCCGGCCAAAGAGCCGATTATCGGCGGCAACGTGCGTTGTCACCTTCACGACAATCCTGCCCAAACACTGGAGCTCGTCCACTCATGAGTCGTTCACTGGCCATCAGCAACACCACAGAGCAATTTGATAACGGCGCATTTTTCAATCTGCTCGAGCGCAGCGTCGCCTTGCACACCGAAAGCCAGGCAACGGACAGCCGGCCCGAGTTGTATCGCTACCTCAATGACTTCATCAGCCCGCATGTCGAGGCGATGGGCTTCAGCGTCAAGGTCTACGACAACCCGGTGGCAGAGCGCGGTCCCTTCATGATCGCCACACGCATTGAACATCCGGAACTGCCGACCGTGCTCAGCTACGGCCACGGTGATGTGGTGCGCGGCTATGAAGCGCAATGGCGTGAAGGCCTGTCGCCGTGGCAGGTCGTTGCTGAAGGTGATCGCTGGTACGGCCGCGGCACGGCGGATAACAAAGGCCAGCACCTGATCAACCTGACCGCGCTGGAGCAAACCCTCAAGGCGCGCGAGGGCAAGCTGGGGTTCAACGTCAAACTGCTGCTGGAAATGGGCGAAGAAGAAGGCTCGCCGGGCTTGAATGCATTCTGTGCCGCGCACAGTAAAGAGCTTGCCGCGGATATTTTCATCGCCTCGGACGGCCCGCGCCTAGCGGCCTCACGACCGACGATTTTTCTCGGTTCACGCGGGGTGTTCAACTTCGAGCTGGTGGTCAATTTGCGCGAAGGCGCTCATCACTCCGGCAACTGGGGCGGGTTGCTGGCCAACCCTGGCATCATTCTGGCCAATGCCATCGCGAGCATGGTCGACGAACACGGGCGGGTGAAAGTGGCGGGCCTGATGCCCGAGACACTGCCTGAGCCGGTTCGCCAGGCACTGGCCGATATCGATGTCGGTGGTGGACCGGGCGATCCGCAGATCGACGCCGACTGGGGTAACCCGGCGCTTTCGCTGAGCGAAAAAGTATTCGGCTGGAACACCCTCGACGTCATCGCCTTCAAGACCGGCAACCCGGATGCCCCCGTGCACGCGATCCCTGGGAAAGCCAATGCCCACTGCCATATCCGCTTCGTAGTGAACAGCGACTACACGACCTTTATCCCGGCGGTGCGCGCCCACCTGGATGCTCATGGTTTCAGCAATGTCGAGGTCAAGCAAAGCCACATCGACGTGATGCATGCGACTCGGCTGGATCCGCAAAGCCCATGGGTCGATTGGGCGCTCAGCTCCTTGGCCCAGACCACTGGCAAAAAACCTGCGCTGCTGCCAAACCTCGGTGGCTCGCTGCCCAACGATGTGTTCGCGGAGGTGCTCGGCCTGCCCACATTGTGGGTGCCGCACTCGTACCCGGCCTGCTCGCAACATGCGCCGAACGAGCACTTGCTGGCACCGGTGGTCAAGGAAAGCCTGCAAATCATGGCCGGGCTATTCTGGGACCTGGGCAACGATGCGGCACGCCTGACCCAGGCACATCAGGTGCGGGAGCAGGCACAATGAGCGCCACGCCACAACAGGCGCTGGACTGGCTTGCCGACCAGCGCCAGGCCATGGAAGCGCTGCTGCAACGCCTCGTCGACACCGACTCCAACAGCTATGACAAAGCGGGCGTCGACGCGGTGGGCGCGCTGCTCGCGGCGGAACTGGAAGCCGACGGCATCCGGCTCAAGCGCATGCCGGTGGAGGGTTTTGGCGACGTGCTATTGGCCGAAGTACCGGGCGATTCTGGAAAGCCAGTGTTGCTGCTGGGCCATCGCGACACGGTGTTCCCCAAAGGCACCACCGCGACGCGCGGCTACAGCCGCGATGGCAACCTCGCCTTTGGCCCCGGCGTCGCCGACATGAAAGGCGGCCTGGTGCTCAATTGCTTCGCGCTCAAGGCCCTCAAGCGCGCCGGGGCGTTGCCCTATCCGGTGCAGGTTCTGTACACCGGTGACGAAGAAATCGGCTCCGGCAGCGCCAGAATCCATATCGAACACGCCGCCCGTGCCGCCCGCGCCGTGCTCAATACCGAACCCGGCCGGGCCAGCGGTAACGTGGTCAGCGCCCGCAAAGGTGGCGCCACGCTGATCATCGAAGTCAGCGGTCGCGCGGCCCATGCCGGGGTCAACCATGCCGACGGAGCCAGCGCCATCGAGGCCCTGGCTCGCAAGATCGTCAAGCTGCATGCCTTGACCGATTACCCGGCAGGCATCACCACTAACGTTGGCCTGATATCCGGTGGCACGTCCAGCAACACCGTCGCACCGAGCGCCTCGGCCCGGCTAGACGTGCGCTTCATCGAACTCAAGCACTGGGACCGGATCTTCAGCGCCATCCAGGCCATCGTCGCCGAAGAAGAACTGATCGGCACTCACGCCATCCTCAAGGAAGCGACGACCTTTCTACCCATGGAAGCCCAGCACAGCGAACGGCTGCTGCACATCTACCAACAAAAGGCGCTGGCGCTGGGTTTCAGCGTCGAAGGCGAGTTCACCGGCGGTTGCGCCGACTCCGGATTCACCGCCAGCCTGGGCATTCCAACCCTGTGTGGCCTCGGGCCGGTGGGTGGCAAGGTCCATACCGATCGTGAATACCTGGAACTGGACACACTGGTGCCTCGCGCCCAGGCCTTGGTGGCGACCATTCTGGCTGTTGGCGAGAGCAGTTGAGATAACGGGGCGTCGAGATCAAAGTCCAAAGCAAGAACCAGAGCAGGACACACGTCCAGCCTCTATGTAGCTGAACCACCGCCTTCGCGAGCAAGCCCGCTCCCACAGGGGCCGCGGGTGTTCACAGCCTCTGCACACGACACAAAAAACATGTGGGAGCGGGCTTGCTCGCGAAGGCGTCGGCATAGCCAACATCACTGCAAACTGATCCACCGCTTTCGCGAGCAAGCTCCCACATGGACTCGCGGGTGTTCACAGCCTCTGCACACGACACAAAAACATGTGGGAGCGGGCTTGCTCGCGAAGGCGTCGGCATAGCCAACATCACTGCAAACTGATACACCGCTTTCGCGAGCAAGCTCCCACATGGACTCGCGGGTGTTCACAGCATCTGAACACGACACAAAAACCTGTGGGAGCGAGCTTGCTCGCGATGAGGTCTGCAAGCCCGACATCCCTGTGACTGAACCACCGCCTTCGCGAGCAAGCTCCCTCCCACAGGGGCCGCGGGTGTTCACAACATCTGAACATGACACAAAAAACATGTGGGAGCGGGCTTGCTCGCGAAGACGTCGGCATAGCCAACATCACTTCAAACTGATCCACCGCTTTCGCGAGCAAGGTCGTACACGGGCTGAAGCTGGTTTCAAGCGTCCCATGGGGCCACGGCGTCAACGTCAATCGCGTAGCGTTCAATGGCCTGGGCACAGACACTGGCGTCCAGACGCCCCTCATGCACCAGTGAGGTCAGCGCACTCAGGACGATCTGGTGTCGGTCCACTTCGAAGAACCTGCGCAGTTGGCTACGGGTATCGCTGCGGCCAAACCCGTCGGTGCCGAGCACGGTGTAATGGCCATCGAGATAACTGGCGATCAACTGGGGCAAGGCGCGCACGTAGTCGGTACAGGCAATGATGGGCGCCGAGTCGCGAAGGCATTCTTGAACATGACTGCATTGGGCAGGTTGCCCGGGATGCAGACGATTCCAGCGCTCCACTTCACGAGCATCACGCGCCAACTCGGTGAAGCTGGTAACGCTCCAGACCTGACTGTCGATGCTCCAATCGCTGGCCAACAACTCGGCAGCGGCAATGACTTCGCGCAAGATCGTGCCGGAGCCCAGCAACTGCACGGCGCCGCGCGCATCCTTCACTTCATGCCGGGCAAATGCATACATGCCCTTGATGATCGCCTGTTCGACACCTTCAGGAAGGTTAGGCTGCGGGTAGTTCTCGTTCATCAAGGTGACGTAATAAAACTCGTCCACCTGACGCTCCAGCATCTGGCGCATACCGTGATCCAGAATCACCGCAAATTCACCCGCGAACGCGGGATCGTAGGCGCGACAGTTGGGCACCATCGACGCCATCACGTGACTGTTACCGTCCTGGTGCTGCAAACCCTCGCCCCCCAAGGTTGTGCGCCCAGCGGTGGCACCGAGCAGGAACCCGCGAGCGCGCTGATCCGCGGCAGCCCAGATCAGGTCGCCGATGCGCTGGAAACCGAACATCGAGTAATAGATGTAGAACGGCAGCATCGGCAGGCCATGCACCGAGTAGCTGGTCGCGGCCGCGACCCAGGAACTGATGGCGCCGGCTTCGCTGATGCCCTCTTCGAGAATCTGGCCGTCCAGGGCTTCTCGATAACTGAGGATCGAACCAATGTCCTCCGGCTCATAACGCTGGCCCACGCTGGAGTAGATACCGATCTGCTTGAACAGGCTGGCCATGCCGAACGTGCGTGCTTCATCCGCCACGATCGGTACGATGCGCGGCCCAAGCTGCTTGTCCCGGAGCAAGCCACTGAGCATCCGCACGAAGGCCATGGTGGTGGACATTTCCTTGCCTTGGGCGGCGATGGCAAACCCCGCGTAGCTGTCTACGTCGGGCACGGCCAATGACTCGCAGGCCGAAGGTCGCGCAGGCATGAAACCGCCCAACGCCTGGCGGCGTGCATGCAGGTAGCGCATTTCCGCGCTGTCGTCGCTCGGTTTGAAGAAGCTCAGCGAGATGGCCTGCTCATCGGTCAATGGCAGGTTGAAACGGTTGCGGAACGCGATCAACGCCTCCTTATCGAGTTTCTTCTGCTGGTGCACGGTCATCTTGCCCTGCCCGGCGTCGCCCATGCCGAAGCCCTTCTTGGTCTGGGCCAGGATCACCGTAGGTTTCTTGCCCTCGAGCATTGCGCTTTGATACGCGGCAAAGATCTTCACCAGGTCATGACCGCCGCGTTTGAGGCGGTCGATCTGCTCGTCGGTCAGGCCTTCGGCCAAATGCGCCAGGGCTGCGTCCTGGCCGAAGAAATGCTCGCGGTTGAAGCGCCCATCCTTGGCCGCGAACGTCTGGAACTGACCATCGACCGTGGCCGACAATGCGCGGACCAGCGCGCCGTCTTTATCCCGGGCAAACAATCTGTCCCAATCGGAACCCCACACCAACTTGATCACGTTCCAGCCCGCACCGCCGAACAATGCCTCGAGCTCGTCGATGATGCGACCGTTGCCACGCACCGGGCCGTCCAGCCGCTGCAGGTTGCAATTGACCACCCAGATCAGGTTATCCAGCCCTTCGCGCGCCGCCAGGGTCAACGCCGACATGCTTTCCGGCTCATCCATTTCACCGTCGCCAAACACCCCCCAGACGGTTCGCCCCGAAGTCTCTTGCAGGCCGCGGTGCTCCAGGTAACGCATGAAACGCGCCTGGTAGATCGAGCTGATCGGACCGATCCCCATAGAGCCCGTCGGGAACTGCCAGAAGTCCGGCATCAACCACGGGTGTGGATAACTCGACAAACCCCGGGCGTCATTGGCGCGCGCGCCGATCTCTTGCCGATAGTGCTGCAGGTCCTTTTCTTCCAGGCGCCCCTCAAGGAATGCCCGGGCATAGACGCCTGGCGCCGAGTGCGGTTGGTAGAACACCAGGTCACCGCCGCCGGTTGGGGTGCGCGCCTTGAAGAAGTGGTTGAAGCCCACTTCAAACAGATCCGCCGCGCTGGCATAACTGGCGATGTGTCCACCCAATTCGCCGTAGGCGTGATTGGCCCGGGCAACCATCGCCAGGGCATTCCAGCGCATGATCGAGGCCAGACGCTCTTCGATGGCCAGATCGCCGGGGAACACCGGTTGCTGCTCAACGCTGATGGTGTTGATGTACGGGGTGCCATGGCTGGGCCGCCAGCCGATGTCCGAAGCGTTTGCCACGGCCAGCAGCATGTCGAGGATCTGTTTGGCCCGGCCCGTGCCGCCGTGGGCTGCGACGGAGAGCAACGCCTCACGCCACTCGGTCATTTCTTCATCCTCGGCAGCCTGGCCCGGCCATTGGGCATGGGGAGCGGACAGGTTCATAGGCAACTCCTACAGGTGTCGGGTATCACTTCAAGGTGGCGCGAATGGCTCACTCGGGCGAGGCGTTTGACCTGCTCTACCGCTGCAATGACGGAGCGTTCGGCCGCCCCGTCTGGTGCGACCGGGTAGAGGCATGGCTGACCAATGGAAAGGTCGTGCAAGAAGCGCTCATCAAGTTCACCGAGCACCACAAAATGGCAGTCACGCTTGGCCACTGGCACGCCAACGAGCTTGCCCGGCGCGGTGTTCAGCGTATCGACATGGATCAGCGCCACATTGTCAAAACAGCTGAACCCCTGATGGATCAAGTCAATATGATCGCTATCAAGTCCGCTCACGATGACCACGATGCGCGTACAACTGGAAGGCTCGCGCATCCACGTCATGGCGTGGGCACGGCCCTCGGCGGTTCGGCTCATAAGCTTTGCCTTTCCTGTTTCAACAAGCGAATTGACGAGGACATGGGTTAGATGACGCCGCGCGCCTGCAGCACGCTTTTCGCCAGACTTCGGGTCGCCAATAACACCTCTTCCACCTGGCGATCCATCGCCACCGTGGATGAGGCTATTTCGCCAAGTTCGACGACGCGCAGCGGGTGGCCGCAGACGGATCCCAGCCAGGTCAAACCAGAGAACGTGCCCACTTCCAGTAAAAAGCTGCCATGGGGGACGGCGCGCAACAGTTGGCTGGCATAACACACCTCGCCCCCGGCAGACGGCTGCGGGTTGGAGCCGACCCGCAGCCAGTCGACCATCAACGCTTCGGCTTGCTTGACGGCCAGATAGGCCACCTGGTCCCAGTCATCTATCGCCACGTGCAGCTTGTCGATCATGTATTTGGGCAACGCAGCGCTGGTCACGATGACCACCCCGGCATCCGCCGAAGGTTCCTTGATCCAGACTGCGGATTGCGATATCGCATGCATGGCGGTACTCCCGGCGGCTTGATTGCAGCAGCTTGCTCTCGGCGGCGATCCGACGATAAGGCCGTGACATTCAACATTGATGCCGACTCACCCAGCGCTTCGTGAGCAAGCTCGCTCCCACAGGTTATTGGCGTTTAATCAGCCGTTGCGGAACAGGAAGCTGTAGGCGTTCAGCGCAGGTGCCCCGCCCAGGTGCGCATAAAGCACTTTCGAGCCTTCGGGGAACTCGCCGCGGCGGACCATTTCGATCATGCCGTGCATGGATTTGCCTTCATACACCGGGTCGGTCAGTACACCCTCCAGGCTGCCGCACAGGCGAATGGCTTCCAGCGTACCTTCGTTGGGCAAACCGTATTCCGGGTAAGCGAAACGTGTATCGAGCACCACGTCGTCTTCGGTGATCTCACGCCCCAGTTCCACCAGCTCAGCGGTGTGCCGAGCGATACGCAGAATTTGTGCCTTGGTTTTCTCGGGCTTGGCCGAGGCATCAATGCCGATAACGTTCTTCGAACGGCCGTCCGCGGCGAAACCGACGACCATGCCGGCCTGGGTACTGCCGGTCACGGAGCAGACCACGATGTAGTCGAACGTGAACCCCAGTTGTTTTTCCTGCTCCCGCACTTCCTCGGCAAAGCCGACGAACCCCAGCCCGCCGTAAGGATGCTCGGAACAACCCGCCGGGATCGGGAACGGCTTGCCGCCCCGCTCCTCCACGTCGCTCATGGCCTTCTCCCAACTGGGCCGAATACCGATGTCGAACCCGGCGGCGTCCAGCCGTACGTCCGCGCCCATGATGCGGGACATCTCGATGTTGCCAACGCGGTCATACACGGCATCGGAGTAGTTCACCCAGTTTTCCTGCACCAGCACGCACTTCATGCCCAGGTGAGCGGCAACGGCAGCGACCTGGCGGGTCTGGTTCGACTGGATCCCGCCGATGGACACCAGGGTGTCGCAGCCCTGTTCGAGGGCCTCAGGAATCAGGTATTCGAGCTTGCGCGTCTTGTTGCCGCCGAAGGCCAGGCCGCTGTTGCAGTCTTCACGTTTGGCATACAACTCGACCTTGCCGCCCAGGTGTTCGCTGAGGCGTTTCAGGGGCGTGATGGGAGAAGGACCGAAGGTCAGCGGATAACGTTTAAAACGATTCAGGTTCATGACTCTGCTCCTCGATTATTGAATATCCAAGCGCCAGACCGAAAGGCAAAAAAAGCTGCGTTCCAGGTGCTTCCAGAAGGGCTTCGATGAATTCAATAGTAAGAACAAAGCAAAAAATATGTGTTGCAAGTTTCAACCTATTAAAGAAACATAAGATACAAACAAACACATAGAACACACTTTTATTGTGCATAAACCTATATGAACGCAACAAATAATCACAAGAAGCCAGGCACCCCAGGTGCGGAGCCGCACCCGCTGGACCGGACCGACCGCGCCATTCTCAAGACCCTTCAGCGAGACGCTTCCATCTCCAATGTGGCGCTCGCCGAGAAGGTAAAACTGAGCGCGCCGGCCTGCCTGCGACGAGTCGAACGCCTCAAGCAGGCGGGCCTGATCAAGGGCATTGTCGCGTTGCTGGACAATCAAGCGCTGGATGCGGGGATGGTGGTGTTGATCGGCGTGGTGCTGGACCGCTCCACACCGGAGTCCTTCGCCGCATTCGAGGCGGCCGCACAAAAAGTGTCCGGCTGCATGGAATGCCATGTGGTGACGGGGGAATTCGACTACTTCATGTTGATCCGAACCAAGGACAGCAACAGTTTCAACCGGCTCCACGCGGAGCAATTGCTTTACCTGCCCGGGGTTCGCCAGATTCGCTCGTTCATGGGCTTGCGCCAGGTCTTGTCGACCACCCATATCCCCCTTTGAGGCTCAATTCAGCCCGCCAGTGGACAGGAAGGTACGGGGTATTGGCAGGTCCCGCCGCCAGGACCTGCCGGATCGATAACATGCCTCAGCTCGCGGTCTTTTCTTTTTCACCGTGGGGCAACTGCCCCACCGGACAATCCGCCACCCCCACAGTGCGCCGAGTGATGTTTTCCACATTCTCCCGGGCCTTCTGCGCATCCAGCACCCAAGTGCGATAGAACTCGAACGGACAGTCGGCGACGCCCTTGTCACCCTCGCCTGAATCGTAGACACCGGTGTAGCCACGGTGAAGCAGCTTGAACAAATGGTTCTGCGACTGATCGTTGGCCCGGGCATCGCGTATCTGCGAGATCGACAATTGGGCGTACTGGATGCCCATTTCCTCCTCCCCACACTCGCCCAGGGTCCGCCCGTCGAAACCGATGATCGCCGAGTGTCCGAAGTATGAATACACCCCGTCGAAGCCGGCGGCGTTGGCCACCGCGACGTAGCAGTTGTTGGCCCAGGCCATGCTCTTGGACATTTGCACCTGCTGTTCCTTGGCCGGGTACATATAGCCCTGGCAGCGCACGATCAGCTCCGCGCCCTTCATCGCACAGTCGCGCCAGATCTCCGGGTAGTTGCCGTCGTCGCAGATGATCAGGCTGATCTTCATGCCCTTGGGGCCGTCGCAGACATAGGTGCGATCACCGGGGTACCAGCCTTCGATGGGGCACCAGGGGATGCACTTGCGATAGCGCTGGACGATCTGCCCGTGATTGTCGATCAGCACCAGGGTGTTGTAAGGCGCCTTGTGCGGATGTTCCTCGTGGCGTTCGCCGGTCAGGGAAAACACGCCCCAGGTATTGGCCTCGCGACAGGCCGCGCCGAAGATGGCGGTCTCTTCGCCGGGAATAGTCGCGGCGGTGGACATCATCTCGTCACGGTCATAGAGAATGCCCATGGTGCTGTACTCAGGAAACACCACCAGGTCCATGCCCGGCAGCCCCTGTTTCATGCCCTTGATCACCTCGGCGATCTTGCGGGCGTTGTCGATGACCTCAGCCTTGCTGTGCAGGCGCGGCATCTTGTAGTTCACGACAGCAACACCGACGGTATCGGGGCTGCTGGAAATGTCGCCATGGCGCATGAAGAAATCCTCCGTCAGTGACTGATCATCCAGGGCCTGGGCCCGGTCTTGCTCTTGAGCCCCAGGGGATTGGCCTTGCTCGGCACCACCGGTTTGTTCGGGGTACAGCAACCGCAACCCTTGGGATGGCGCCGCTGCTGATACTCGGCGACGGTCTGCGGCGCGTGGGTGCTGCGCTCATTGGTGGCAATGGCCTGACGCTGACTGCTCGAGAGGCAGTTCAACGCCGGCACCGACAGCTGCAAGCCACCACCAGCGCCACCACAATCGGGGCACTGGCAAGGCTCATGGCGCTGGTTCATGGGCCGCAACAGCGTGAAGGTGCCGCAAGCCGGGCACTGGTATTCGTAGGTCGGCATGGTGGGCGTCCTACAGGTCGGGAGCGATGGGCAGGTCGATGCTGCCGTCCAGATGTTTGATCGGACCGCTGGCATTGGGGTTGATGTCGAAGTCGAAGATCTCGGTCGGCAACCACAACGTCGCGCAGGCATTGGGAATGTCCACCACCCCGCTGATATGCCCCTGCACCGGCGCCGAGCCTAGCAATGCGTAACCCTGGGCCGGGGAGTAGCCAAACTTGGTCAGGTAGTTGATCGCATTCAGGCAGGCCTGGCGGTAGGCGACGTTAACGTCCAGGTAGTGCTGCTGGCCGCTCTCGTCCACCGAGATGCCTTCGAAGATGAGGTAGTTGTTGTAGTTCGGGGTGATCGGGCTCGGCTTGAACACCGGGTTCTTGATCCCGTACTTGGCCATGCCGTCCTTGATCAGCTCGACCTTCATGTGCACCCAACCGGCCATCTCGATGGCGCCGCAAAAGGTGATCTCACCGTCACCCTGGCTGAAATGCAGATCGCCCACCGACAACCCGGCGCCATTGACGTAGACCGGGAAGAAGATTTTCGAGCCCCGGGACAGGTCCTTGATATCGCAGTTACCCCCATGCTCGCGCGGTGGCACCGTGCGGGCGCCGGTGGCCGCCGCGTCATCACGGGCCTGGCCCTTGAGCTTGCCCATGTGCGCGGTGGCGGCCAGGGGGGCGTTGGCCAGTGGCGGCACGCGGGTCGGGTTGGTGTCGATCAGTTCCTGCTCGCGGCGGTTCCAGTCGGCGAGCATCACCGGGTCAGGCAGGCAACCAATCAGCCCGGGGTGGATCAGCCCGGCGAAGTTGACCCCTGGGATATGCCGCGAACGGGTGAACATGCCATTGAAATCCCAGATGGCTTTCTGTGCGCTGGGAAAATGGTCGGTGAGAAAACCGCCACCGTTCTGCCGGGAAAAGAAGCCGTTGAACCCCCACTGCGAGTCGGCCTTGGCGCCGATGTCCAGCAGGTCGACCACCAGCAGATCACCCGGTTCGGCACCGTGTACGCCCACCGGGCCGGACAGGTAGTGCACGGTAGAGAGGTCGATATCGCGCACATCCGCCGCATCGTCGTTGTTTTTGATCGCCCCGGCGGTCCAGTCATAGGTCTCGAGAATGAAGTCATCTCCCGGCTTGACCCAGCACGCCATCGGGATGTCCGGATGCCAGCGATTGTGGATCTGCTCATTCTCGGTGGCAGGCTGGTTGAGGTCGACTTTGATCAAGGTATCGGTCATGGCAAAGCTCCTGAACAGTAGGGATGTACAGCGTTGGCAGCAGTCTTCAATGGTGGCGCGAATCGGCCAATACGTCGGATGACGTAGCGCCCCGTGCCGGGGCGGGCCTACACGGAGAGGTAACGGCTGATGGTCGCCTCGTCGACCTTGTCGCGGGTTTCCTCGATGACGAAACGCCCCTTCTCGATCACCAGGAAGCGGTCGGCGATTTCCAGGGTGAACGACAGCACCTGTTCGGAGACGACGATGGTCAAGTCGCGCAGTTGGCGGATTTCCTTCAGGGTGCGGGCAATGTCCTTGATGATCGACGGCTGGATGCCCTCGGTGGGCTCATCCAGCAACAGCACCTTGGGCTGGGTGGCCAGCGCCCGGGCAATCGCCAGTTGCTGTTGTTGCCCGCCCGAGAGGTTGCCGCCCTTGCGCGAGCGCATGTCGTGAAGCACCGGAAACAAGGCATAGAGGTCGTCCGGCACCTGGCCTCGGGCCGAGGCCGGCAAGCCGGTCTGGATATTTTCCAGCACCGTCATGCCAGGAAAAATCATCCGCCCCTGGGGCACATAGGCGATGCCGTGCTCGACCCGCTCATGGGTCTCAAGGCTGGAGACCTCACGCCCATCGACGCTGACCTGCCCCTCCCATTGCGGGAGAATACCCATCAGGCTCTTGAACAGCGTGGTCTTGCCCATGCCGTTGCGCCCCATCACGGCGACGATTTCCCGCCGGGCCACGGACAGGTCGAGGTCGTGGAGAATCTGGCTCTGGCCGTAGCCACAGGACAACTTGTTGACGTTGAACATGCCTGTTTCCTCAATGGCCCAGATAGACTTCAATGACTTTCGGGTTGCTCTGCACCGACTCCATGCTGCCCTCGGCGAGCACTTTGCCCTGGTGCAACACCGTGACCTTGTGGGCGATGCTCTTGACGAATTCCATGTCGTGCTCGATCACCAGCACCGAACGTCCCTGGCTGATGCGCTTGAGCAACTCGGCAGTCTGCACACGCTCGTTGACGCTCATCCCGGCGACGGGTTCGTCGAGCATCAGCAGGTCGGGGTTCTGCATCAGCAGCATGCCGATCTCCAACCACTGCTTCTGCCCGTGGGAAAGCAAGTCAGCTTGTTGCTCCAGCAATTCGCCGAGAAATATCTCCCCGGCCACCTCTTGCACCCTGGCAATCACCGCTGCGCTGCGCTTGAAGAACAAGGCGCTGAACACCTTGCGCCCGGCGGGGTAGGACATCTCCAGGTTCTCGAACACCGTGAGGTTTTCGTAGATCGACGGGTTCTGGAATTTGCGCCCGACCCCGGCGCGGACGATGTTGTACTCGTGCATCTTGGTCAGTTCCTTTGCATCGAACTGGATGCTGCCGCTGGTGGCGCGCGTCTTGCCGCAGATCAGATCGAGCAAGGTGGTCTTGCCCGCACCGTTGGGGCCAATCACCACCCGCACTTCATTGCGATCGATATAGAGATTGAGATCGTCCACCGCCTTGAAACCATCGAAAGACACCGTCAGCCCCTCGATAGCCAGCACCGGCTTGTTCATCTGAAAACCGACGGCGGTCATGGCTGTGTCTCCAGGGAAGGACGCTCGGGGGCTGGGGTGGTCGGTTCGATACGGGGGGCTGGCGGCAAGGGCGTGTCCACCGGTAGCCGGCGCGGGGTGCGCCGCAACCAGCGAGCCAGGGCCTGGCGACCATGGCTGTCCCAGAGCCCGGCCAGGCCATTGGGGAAGTACATGACCACGGCAATGAACAACCCACCCATCAGGTACAGCCACAGCTCGGGAAAGGACTCGGAGAAATAGGTCTTGCCGTAGTTGACCAGCAAGGCTCCATACACCGCGCCGAGCAGCGACATGCGCCCGCCGACTGCGGTGAAAATCACCATCTCGATGGACGGCACGATGCCGACGAACGACGGCGACATGAAGCCCACCTGCAAGGCGAACATCGCACCGCCGATGGCCGAGAATCCGGCGGCGATACAGAACACGAAGATCTTGAAGGCGGCCACGTCGTAACCGGAAAAGCGCACCCGCTCCTCCTTGTCGCGCATGGCCATCAGCAACCGCCCCAGCTTGGAAGCGAGAACAAAACGGCCGATGAAAATGCAGCCGAACAACAGACCTGCGTTAATGAAATACAGCACCAGCTTGGCGCTGTCGGTGCGCAGGTCCCAACCGAGCAAGGTCTTGAGGTCGGTGATGCCGTTGACCCCACCGCTCAAGCCCTGCTGACCGACAATCAGCACCGTCAGGATCAGCGCAATGGCCTGGGTGACGATGGAGAAATACACGTCTCCCACCCGTCGCTTGAACAACGCCACACCAATGATAAAAGCCAGCAGCACCGGCACCAGGATGACCGCCAGCAGCGTGAAGCTGAAGCTGTGGAACGGCACCCAGAGCCACGGCAACTCGGTGATCTGGTTCCAGTCCATGAAGTCTGGAATTCCCGGTGTGGTCTGGATCTTGGTGCTGACCGGGTCGGAGGCTTCCAGCTTGAGGAACATCGCCATGCAATAGCCGCCGACACCGAAAAACACACCCTGCCCCAAGCTCAGAATGCCGCCATACCCCCAGCACAACACCAGGCCGACAGCGACGAAGGCGTAGGTCAGATATTTGCCGACCATGTTCAGGCGAAAGGCATCCAGGGTCAGCGGGAACACCACGAAAATCAGCAGCGCCAGCAGCGCCACGCCAATCAGGTTCGGCTTGCCCGCCAGCATCTTGTCTAGAACGTTCATCGGCTCGCCTCTACTTGCGCACTTTGATGGAGAACAGCCCCTGGGGGCGCAGCATCAGAATCAGGATGACCCCGGACAGGGTCAGCACCTTGGCCATCGAGCCGCTCAGGAAGAACTCCGAGATCGATTGCGTCTGGGCAATCACGAACGCGGACGCGATGGTGCCGAACAGGCTTTGCGCACCGCCGAAGACCACCACCAGGAAGGTGTCGACGATGTACTGCGAGCCGGCGGTGGGCCCGGTGGAACCGATGGTGGTGAACGCCGCGCCCGCCACGCCGGCCACACCGCAACCCAGGGCAAACGTCATGCGGTCGACCTTGCGGGTGTTGATGCCCACTGCCCGGCTCATCACCCGGTTCTGCACAGTGGCCCGCACATGCAGCCCCCAGCGTGAACGGTAAAGCAACACAAAAATGCCCGCCGTCAGCAGCAAGGTCAGGGCCATCATGAACAGGCCGTTGCGCGGAATCTCGATAGCGTCCGTCAGGTTGAACGAGCCCATCAGCCACTCCGGAGGTGTGGCACTGACTTCACGGGCACCGAACACAGAACGGAAGGTCTGCTGCATGACCAGGGACAAGCCCCAGGTTGCCAGCAGCGTGTCCAGTGGGCGTTTGTAGAGCCGGCTGATCATCGCCCACTCCACCAGCCAGCCGATGGCACCGGCGACCAGGAACGACAGGGCGATGGCGAAGAAAAAATAGTAAGGCCCAAACGCCGGGGCGAAATGGCTGGTCAGGCTCGAACAGACGTAGGTGGTATAGGCACCTATGGTCAGGAACTCGCCGTGGGCCATGTTGATGACCCCCATTTGCCCGAAGATGATCGCCAGTCCCAATGCCATCAACAGCAGCACGCAGAACACGGACAAGCCGTTGAACCCCTGCATTGCCGCGATGGCACCAAACTCCGATAGCCATTCCATGATGAGGGTCTCCTGCTGGGAGGATGGCAGTAAGAAAAAGCCGCACCGGCGCCAAGCCCGGCTCTTGCAGGAGCCCGGTTCGCCGCCGATGAAGCCCGAGCGTTATTGGTAACCTTTAGGGAACGGATTCGGCTCGATCAGCTCCGACTCGTAGACCACCTTGAACTGGCCATCGGGCTGTACCTCACCGATACGGGTCTTGCTCCACAGGTGATGGTTTTCGTGCACTTTCACGTAGCCTTCAGGTGCGGTTGTCAGTTCGATACCCGGTGAGGCCGCGACCACTTTGTCGACGTCAAAGCTGCCGGCTTTCTCCACCGCGGCTTTCCACAACCATGGCCCCAGATAGGCCGCCTGGGTCACGTCGCCGATCACCGCATCCTTGCCGTACCGGGCCTTGAAGGCTTCGACGAACGCCTTGTTGTTGGGGTTGTCCAGGCTCTGGAAGTACTTCATCGAGGCATAGAACCCGGCCATGTTCCCGCCGCCGATCCCGAGCAGTTCATCTTCGGTCACCGACAGGGTGAGCAAGGTCTGCTTGGCCGCGTTGACGCCCGCAGCATTCAGTTGCTTGTAGAACGCCACGTTGGAACCGCCGACCACGGCAGCGAACACCACGTCGGGTTTCTTCAGCTTGACCTTGTTGATCAGCGAGCCGAACTGGGTATTGCCCAGCGGGTAGTAGTCTTCCCCGACCACCTCACCGTGCAGCACGTTTTCAATGTGCTTGCGCGCGATCTTCATTGATGTACGCGGCCAGATGTAGTCCGAGCCCACCAGGTAAAAAGTCTTCGCGCCCTTGGTCTTGGCGATCCAGTCGAGGCTGGCGAGGATCTGCTGGGTGGCTTCCTGGCCGGTGTAGATCACGTTCTTGGACTGCTCCAGCCCTTCATAGAATGTGGGGTAGTAGAGCAGGCCGTTTTCCTTCTCGAAGATCGGCAGCACGGCCTTGCGCGAGGCCGAAGTCCAGCAGCCGAACACCGTCGCCACCTTGTCGTTGACCAGCAACTTCTTGGCCTTCTCGGCGAAAGTCGGCCAGTCGGAGGCGCCGTCTTCCTGGATCACCTTGATCTGCCGGCCGAGGATGCCGCCCGAGGCGTTGATCTGCTCAATGGCCAGGCGCTCGGCCTGGATCGAGCCGGTTTCGGAAATCGCCATGGTCCCGGTGGCCGAGTGCAATTGGCCGACCGTGACTTCGGTCGGGGTCACGGCCAGACCGGTGCTGTTGGCCTCATCCGCCAAGACACCCTGGCTGAACACACTGGCGGCCAGTAACGACAGGGCCGCTGCTCCCAGCGCCAGACGGCGCGGCAACAGACCTTGGGTGCGGATCAATCGTGGTTCCATGCTGCTACTCCTCTGCGGTGGCGCTGCGGGTTCGCCCTGGGGCGGCCAGCAACGGTGATGGCATCAGCATGGCGGCGGTGAGCGGCGGCCGGTATACGCAGCCTGACGTAACGGCATACGTCATTTGACGTAGGGAAAATCGCACAAAGCTGGTGCAGGCTAGCGCCCCGGGCCCATGCCACTTTGCTCCCTCACGCGCGGGCACGCGCACGGGAAACCGCCGACGTCACCCGGCGGCCCGAGGCATGGAAATTGCTCAATTTTTCACCCGTGCAGCACCCGCCAGGCATGGAGCGCCTTGACCGCAGGAGGCTTTTACCGTGCTACCACCCGGCACCCAGCGCATCGCCAAGATCCGTCGTGACTACAACCGATGGGTCGCCGACGAGACCATGGAGGACTACGCCCTGCGCTACACGCCGAAGTCCTTTCGCAAGTGGTCGGAACTGCGTATCGCCAACACCGCCCTGGGTGCCGTGTCGTTCCTGGCGCTGGAAGCCATCGGCGGGGTGCTGGCCTTGAGTTACGGCTTCACCAACACATTCTGGGCGATTCTCGCGGTGAGCCTGGTGATCTTCTTCACCGGCCTGCCGATCAGTTACTACGCCGCCCGTTACGGCGTCGACATGGACTTGCTGACCCGTGGCGCCGGTTTCGGCTATATCGGCTCGACCATCACCTCGCTGATCTACGCCAGCTTCACCTTCCTGTTCTTCGCCCTGGAAGCGGCGATCATGGCCCTGGCCCTCGAGCTGTATTTTCATATTCCACTGGCCATCGCCTATGTGATCTGCTCGCTGCTGGTGATTCCGCTGGTGGCCTACGGGGTGACCCTGATCAGCCGCCTGCAACTCTGGACTCAGCCGCTGTGGCTGGTTCTGCTGGTGCTGCCCTATCTGTTCGTGCTGGTGAAAAACCCTCAGGCCTTCAGCGACTGGACCAGCTTTTTGGGGCGCAGTGCCAGCGGCGGTGACTTTAATCTGCTGGAATTTTTCGCGGCCTGTACCGTGGCCCTTTCGCTGGTGACGCAGATCGGTGAACAGGTCGACTACCTGCGTTTTCTGCCAGAGAAAACCGCCGCCAACCGCAAGCGCTGGTGGGCCGCCCTGCTCTGCGCCGGCCCCGGATGGATCATTCCCGGCGCCTTGAAAATGGCCGCTGGAGCCTTCCTGGCCTTTCTCGCCCTGCAACACGAAATTCCCATGGAGCGTGCCGCCGAACCGACCCAGATGTACCTGGTGGCCTTCAGTTATGTCTTCTCCTCGCCGGAATGGGCCTTGGGCGCCATGGTGCTGTTTGTGTTCGTCTCACAGATGAAGATCAACCTGACCAACGCCTACGCCGGCTCACTCGCCTGGTCGAATTTCTTTGCCCGGGTGACCCACAGTCACCCGGGTCGCGTGGTATGGCTGGTGTTCAATGTGGCGATTGCGTTAATGCTGATGGAACTGGGCGTGTTCGACGTCATCGACCAGGTGCTCGGCCTCTACGCCAATATCGCCACCGCCTGGATCGGCTGTGTGGTCGCGGACCTGGTGATCAACAAACCTTTGGGATTGTCGCCCAAACACATCGAGTTCAAGCGCGCGCACCTTTACGACATCAACCCGGTGGGTGTCGGCGCGATGCTGGTTGCCTCACTGCTGTCGATTCTCGCCCACTTCGGTCTGTTCGGTGCCCTGGCTCAGGCCGCCCCACCCTTTGTCGCCCTGGGTGCCGCGTTGATCATGGTGCCGCTGCTGGCCTGGGCGACGGGCAGTCGTTATTACATCGCCCGTGCCAGCGACCCATTGTTGTTGCACCCGGTAGAGCCGGGTACGCAGATCACCTGCGGCCTGTGCAGCAACCCGTTTGAAAGCGCCGACATGGCGTTCTGTCCGGCCTACAGCACGCCCATCTGCTCGCTGTGCTGTTCGCTGGACGCGCGTTGCGGCGATCGTTGCAAACCCCAGGGGCGCTTGTCCGTGCAGTTCGAGTCGCTGTTGCGCTGGTTACTGCCCAACAGCATGGTGCCTCGCCTGCACACGCGGCTGATGCATTACCTGGGCCTGTTGCTGGTGCTGATCCTGATGCTCAGCGGGGCCCTCGCGCTGATCTACAGCCAGGCCTCTGGAGGCCTGCCCCATTCGGCGCCCCTGTACCAGGCGTTTTTCAAGGCTTTCCTGACCCTCTCAATGTTGGCGGCGATTCTCGCCTGGTGGATCGTCCTGACCCGCGAAAGCCGCCATGTGGCCCAGGAGGAATCGACCCGCCAGACCCAGTTGCTGATGCAGGAAATCGCCGCCCACCGCGTCACTGACCAGGCCCTGCAGGATGCCAAGGAGGCCTCCGAGGCAGCCAATGCGGCCAAGAGTCGCTACATCACCGGGCTGTCCCATGAGTTGCGCACGCCGCTCAACAGCATCCTGGGCTTTACCCAGAACCTGCAACGCGACGCGGCGATGCCGGAGCAGCACCAGGATGCCCTGGCGACCATTCTGCGCAGCGGCTCGCACCTGCTGTCGTTGATTGACGGCCTGCTCGACGTGGCCAAGATCGAGGCCGGCAAACTGCGCCTGGAACTGACGGAAATCCCCTTCCCGGAGCTGATCCACGACCTGGAGCTGATGTTCACCCCGCAGGCCGAGGAAAAAGGCCTGCGCTTTCGCCTGGAACTGATCGGCAAGATGCCGGCGGTGGTGCGGGGTGACGAGAAACGGGTGCGGCAGATCCTCATCAACCTGCTGGGCAACGCGGTCAATTTCACTGACAGCGGTGAGGTCTGCCTGCGGGTCAGCTACATGCGCGAAACGGCGACCTTCGAGGTCATCGACACAGGGATTGGCATAGACCCCGAGCATATCGAACGGATCTTCCAGCCGTTCGAACGTGGCGACCTGATGCGCCAGGACAAGGGCGTCGGCCTCGGGCTGACCATCACCCGCATGCTCACCTCGCTGATGGGCGGTGAATTGCAGGTCAAGAGCCAGCAGGACCAGGGCACCTGCTTCCAGGTGCGGCTGTTTCTCTCCCAGGTGCGCGCGCCCCAGGCGGTGGTCCATGTCGAACACGACATCATCGGCTACCAGGGGCCACGGCGGCGCGTGCTGGTGGTGGACGATCATGTCGACCATCGCAAAGTGCTCAGCGGCATGCTCACACCGCTGGGTTTTGAGGTCGTGCAAGCGAGCAACGGCCAGGAAGCCATTCGCCAGGTGGCGCTGCTGGGACCGGACCTGATCCTGATGGACCTGTCGATGCCGACCATGGATGGCTGGGAAACCAGCCGCCTGATCCGCCGCAACGGGTTGTCGAACGTTCCGATCATCGTGATCTCGGCCAATGCCTTCAACGACGAACGCAATCTGGCCAGTGCCTGCAACGACTATCTGGCCAAACCCGTGCGCACGCCGGAGTTGCTGGAGCGCATCCAGGCGCAACTCGACCTGCAGTGGGTGCGGCGTGAAAGGCCTGCGTCCGCGGCACTCCCCCCACCCTGGGTCTTACCCTCACACCCGGACCTTGTCACCCTCGGCGAGCTCAGCGCCATGGGCTATGTCCGTGGGTTACAGGAAAAGCTCGACAGCATCCAGGCCGAGACACCGCAGACGGCAGCGTTTATCGGGACACTCCGCAAGTTGCTGAAGAACTTTCGCCTGGACGAAATCAACCGCGCCCTCAAGGAGGCAGAAGATGAATGCACTGACCACAGTCGCTGAACCCGGTGTTGTGCTGATTGTGGATGACACCCCGGACAACCTCGCCATGCTCTCCGACGCGCTGAACGATGCCGGCTATATGGTGTTGGTGGCCCTCGACGGGTTAACGGCGTTGAACCGTATCGAGCGTCGACGCCCGGACCTGATCCTGCTGGACGCCATGATGCCGGGCCTGGATGGCTTCGAGACCTGTCGGCGGATCAAGGCGCAACCCCAGAGCGCTGATATCCCGGTGCTGTTCATGACCGCGCTGACGGAAAGCTGCCATGTGGTGCAGGGTTTTGAAGTGGGTGGTAGCGACTACGTGACCAAGCCGATTCAGATCGACGAAGTACTGGCGCGGGTTGCCGCGCACTTGCGCACTTCACGCATTCTGCATTCTGCCCGTGCGGCGTCGCAGCCAGTGGCGGCCTTGAGCCTGAATGACGAACCGGCCAGCCAGGTGTTGTCGGCACGCTTTCAACTGACGGGGCGTGAAGTTGAAGTGTTGCGCTGGGTGGCCTGTGGGAAAACCAATCGCGACATCGGCACCATCCTGGATTTGAGCCCGCGTACGGTGAACAAGCATCTGGAGCATGTGTACATCAAGCTGGGGGTGGAGACGCGTACAGCGGCAACGTCGGTGGTGCTTTCGGCGATGACCGAGCATCGGCGGACGTAGCGCATTTCCGTGAGACTGGTGGCGAAACCTACGGCTACCGAAGGCGGGTCTGGCGCGTCCAGTTGACGCCTCTCTAATGCGATGACACATAGATAGACGGCGTGGCAGGCGCGGGCAACGCATAAGTCGCCTTCATCCACTCGATCTCGGCCTGGGGCGTGCGGCCAAAGAAGCGTTTGAATTCACGGCTGAATTGCGAAGCGCTTTCGTAGCCCACGCTGAACGCCGCTGCCGAAGCGCTCATGGCATTGCGCAGCATCAGCAGGCGTGCCTGGTGCAGGCGCGTCGACTTCAAGTACTGCATGGGCGAGGAGTCGGTCACGCTGCGAAAGTGCAGGTGAAAGTTGGGCACGCTCATGCCGGCTTCATGGGCAAGTGACTCGACGTCCAGACGCTCCTGGTAGCTGCTGTGGATTTTGCGAATCACGCGAGCGATCTTACCAAAGTGCCCCTGGCGATTCAGCGCGGCATGCATTGAGCCGCCCTGCTCGCCAGTGAGGATGCGGTAGTAGATTTCTCGTACCAGTGACGGCCCGAGTATTTGCGCGTCGTCCGGACGACTCATGGCTTCAAGAAAACGCAGCGTCGAGGCACGCAGCCGGTCATCCATGGGCGAGGCATACATGCCCTTGGGCTGGGCATCACTTGGGCCCAGCACCTCATCGACTTGCAATATCAACTCGCTGGCCAGCTGAAAGTCGAGCCGCATGTAGATCGCCAGCATGGGCTCCGCTTCGCTGGCGTCGGTTTCCATGGTGAAGGGCACGGGGACGGACACCACCAGGTAATGTTGGGCGTCATACACGTAGACGTCTTCCCCCAGATAGCCGCGCTTGCGCCCCTGACACAGGATGACGATGCCCGGGTCATACAAGACCGGCGTGCGGGTCAGTGGCCGGTTCGAACGCAGAAAGCGGATGTCGTCCAGCGCGCTCAGGTTGTAGCCCTCGACTGGCGCGAGCTGCTCCATCAACTGCACCATGCGTAAGGTGTGTGGATCGGTCGGCGTCATCATTGCCCCCTTTGCTGGCCGCTCAACCGTCAGTCGAGCGGGTCAGCGCCTCCCATCGGTCAATCTCACTGGCCGTTCGAGTCAATTTGTCACGCACCAGGTTCAACGCGTCACTGCCCAACAACAAGTGCGCCGGTGGCGTCGGGCTGGCGATGACCTGCAACATTGCTTGGGCAGCCTTGCGCGGGTCGCCGAGCTGTTTACCGCTTTTCTCTTCCCGCGCTTTACGCACCGGGTCGAAACTGGCGTCATAGTCGGCAATGCTGCGCGGCGTGCGCTGCATCGAACGACCGGCCCAGTCCGTTCGAAACGAACCGGGCGCCACGGCCGTCACGAAGATGTTGAACGGCAGCAATTCCTGGCTCAGCGTATCGGAGATACCTTCCAGCGCAAACTTGCTCGCACAGTAGTAGGCAATGCCCGGCATCGTGATGGTGCCCCCCATCGACGTGATGTTGAGGATATGCCCAGCGCGGCGCTGGCGGAAATACGGCACGAAGGCCTTGGTTACCGCCACCGCGCCGAACACGTTGACGTCGAACTGACGACGCATCTCGTCCAACGGCGACTCTTCGAAGATGCCCTCATGGCCATAGCCGGCATTGTTGACCAGCACGTCGACCGGGCCGTGACTGGCTTGTGTGGCCGCGACAACGCTGTCGATCCGCTCGAAGTCAGTGACATCCAGGATGACGCCATGGGCATGATCCGGGGACAGTGCCTCGAAGGCCTGCAACGCCGCTTCACTGCGCACGGTGCCGATGACTCGATGGCCCGCCGCAAGCGCTTCCCGCGCCAGGGCGTTGCCCAGGCCGCTGCTGACGCCGGTGATGAATAGGGTTTTTCTGCGGCTCATGGCGAGCCTCCAATAAGGTGGGTACAAGGCCATGGTAGCGAGGCAGAACCGGGGCCCCTATGCCGGTTTGCCTTTCAGCATTGCCTATTCCTATCAGGACTCGGAGACCAGGCCCGTCTCGAACATCAGGTTCCGCACATTGCCCTGACGTCACCTGTCTGAATATAATGCGATTCATTATCAATTATGTATTTTCCGAGATGCTGATGCGCAGCAACGACACACTGGGCAATGCCGATCTCGCGCTGCTCTATCGCAGCCACCATTCCTGGTTGCACAGCTGGCTGAGCCGGCGCATCGGATGTCACGAAAGCGCAGCAGATCTGGCGCAGGACACGTTTGTACGTCTGCTCAAGTCCCGTCAATTAAGCCCGTTGCGCGAACCCCGGGCTTATCTGAGCAGCATCGCCCGTGGACTGATGATCGATCGCTATCGCCGGCGCGAGCTCGAACGTGCCTACTTCGAGAGCCTCTCGCTGCTTCCTCCCCAAGAGGCCCCCTCCGAAGAAGAACGGTTGCTGATTCTTGACAGCCTTGAGCGCATCGACCGCCTGCTCGACCTGCTTAAACCGAGAGTTCGCCAGGCTTTTCTACTCGCCCAGCTCGACGGCTTGACCTGCCTGCAAATCGCCGAAAAATTGTGCGTTTCCCGCTCTACGGTTGAACGCGACCTGGCCAAGGCCCTGCAACACTGCTATCGCTTGCGTTATGCCGAACAGTGAAGCGCAGGTGCTGGACCCAGCCGTGGTCGACCAGGCGATCCACTGGCTGGTGCGCCTGCGCTTCAATCCTGCCGATGAGCAAACCCAACGCAGTTTCGAGCACTGGCTGCAGTTGCGTCCGGAACATCGGTTAGCGTGGCAGCGTGTCGAAACGCTTGGCGATGACTTCGCGGGCATTGCGCCGGACTTGGTCCGACAAACCCTCAAAGGCGCCGGCACAGGCCTGCGTCGGCGCCAAAGCCTGAAGCTACTGGGTGCATTGACCACCTTGGGTGGCGCGGTCTGGCTGGGCCGCGACTACACACCGCTGCCGGCCATGCTTGCCCAGCAGCACAGCAGAACCGGCGAACAGAGACGCTTCCAACTCGATGACGGCAGCCTTATCCAGCTCAATAGCGACAGTGCGGTCGACAGCTATTTCAACTCACAGCGGCGCCTGATCGTTCTGCGGCGCGGCGAAATCATTGTGAACACCGGTGCGGACGCAGGCTCGGCTCAACCGCGTCCGTTCTGGGTACAAACCCGCGACGCAATCATAAGCACCCAGAACGCCCGGTTCCTGGCGTACGAGCGTGACGACGGGACCCTTCTGGCGGTGCAGCGCGGCGCAGTCAGCGTATTTCCCGGATCCAGCCAAACCCTTTCGGTTAACAACACTGTCCAGGCCGGCAATCAGCGGCTGTTCACCTCAAATGGCGTTCGTGAGTTCAAGGATAACGGCCTGGATGTATGGAGCTGGAGTGACGGGGTGATCAGCGCACGCCATATGCGCCTCGGTGATTTCATTGGGGCCTTGTCGCGCTATCGGCCCGGCCTGTTGCGATGCGCCGAAGAAGTCGCGGACTTACGCGTTTCCGGGACCTTTCAGCTCGCCGACACCGATCAGGTACTGGCATTGGTGGCGCAGTCACTGCACTTACGGATTGATTATCGAACCCAATATTGGGTGACGTTGAGCGCCGCCAGCTAAGCCCTTTTCCATCGCGCGCCAACATCAAATAAAAATGAGGTGATTTCTCATTCTCGTTCGGCATGTAAGAAAGGCTGAAATACAGGCCGATCTGCCGATCCCCTTTCTTGGAGCGAGTAAATGAGTTCGTCCCCGGTTCCACAGCGCCACCGACTGAATCGAGCCTTACACGGTGCGGTCTTTGGCGTCATTGTCAGCAGCTACGCGCTACCGTCTCTGGCGCAATCCTCGAGCGTTGATCAGGCCCATCAGGTTCACTCGTGGAACATTCCTGCCGGCCCATTGGCACCGGCGCTTGACCGCTTTGCGCGCGAGGCGGGCATCAGTCTTTCCTTCGATGCGTCAAGCGTAGCGAACCGCAATACACAGGGCGTGAGCGGGACACTTGATACGCCCCAAGCCCTGTCGTCGTTGTTGCAGGGGAGCGACATCGCGATACAGCAGCAAGGCCCGAACGCTTACTTGCTGACGCCGCAAACCAGCGCGGACGGCGAACTCGACGCCTTTCGCCTCGCGCCCATCCTCGTCAACGCCAAGGCCAGGGTCGACGGCACCGAAGACGCCAACTCGGTGGTCGCCCAGGAACTCTGGGTCGGCGGTAAGGTGGCCACCAGCATCCTCAACACCCCCGCCTCGGTTTCCGTGGTGACCGACAAGGAAATGAAGCAACGCAGCGTGAGCACCACCGAAGAGCTGCTGCAATACACGCCGGGGGTCCTTACCGACTATTACGGCACTGACGACCGCAACGATTACTTCCAGATCCGTGGCTTTCAGGCCACGACCTATCGGGACGGCCTGACCCTGGGTTCAATGCGCGGTGTGCGCGAGGAACCTTTCGCCTATGAGCGCGTTGAGGTGATACGCGGGGCCAACTCCACACTGTTCGGCCCGGCTGACCCGGGCGGCTCGGTGAACTTTGTCAGCAAGAAGCCACGCTTCGACACATTCGGCCAGGGCTACGTCACCTACGGTTCTTTCGACCATGTCGAGTCTGGCATCGACGTCGGGGACTCGCTGAACGAAGAGCAAACCCTGGCCGGTCGCTTCACGGCAAAGCTGCAAGACAGTGAGCGCGAGTACGACCACTCGCAGGACGACAACAAGTTCTTGATGGGCGGCCTGACCTGGGCCCCCACGGACTTCACCTCGGCCTCCGTGATCGTGGACTACCTGAAGACCCAAAGCTCGCCCAACAGCGGCGGTTACCCGCTGGACAAGGAATACGACCGCGACAAGTTCTACGGCGAGCCCAGCTACAATTTCCACGATGTCGAACGCACCAATATCAGCGGCACCTTCAGCCATGATTTCGACAATGGCTTCGTATTGCGCAGCAACCTGCGCTACAGCGAACTGACCGATGATTTCGGCTATGTGTTCCTCAGCGACTCCCCTACCCGCACCGATACCACGATCCCTCGCTACATCTTTGGCACTGACAGCGAAGCCGAGCAACTGAACGGCAACTTGATGCTGCAATACGATGCCCGCTTCGAAAACATCGACAGCAGTACGTTGGTGGGCGTGGAGTATGGCGATTCTTCGACCGAGGAAACCTCCGTATATGCCACGACAGGCTCCATCGACCTGGCCAACCCGGTGTTCACCGGTGTGCCAAGCGCCGTAGCGCCCTACAGCAACAACAAGCTCGATACCAAAACCAAGGCCGTGTTCCTGCAGCAGAACTTGTCCTTCTATGAGCGCTTTATCGTCACCGCCGGTGTGCGCAACGACTCGCTGGATCTGTCCAGTACCGACATCAACAACGTAAAAGAGTCGGATGATTTTTCGGAAACCTCTTATCGCGGCGCGCTGACCTATATCGTCAACGACGAAGTGTCCACCTACGTCAGCATGGTCGAGTCGGTCTCACCGCCAACGGTTGGCGTGGTCCCGAAGACGGGCACACAATACGAAGTGGGTGTGAAATATGCGCCCATCGGTATGGACGCGTTGTTCTCGGCGGCCGTCTACGACCTCACTCAGGAAAATGTCAGCATCGCCGTCGTACTGCCCAGTGGTGTCATCGAGCAGCAAACCGTTGGCGAGTCACGTGTGCGCGGTCTGGACCTGGAAGCCAAGGCTGAGTTGACCCCCAACCTGAGCCTGGTCGGTGGCTACTCCTACATGGAGTCCGAAGTATTGCGCGGCACTTTGTACGACGGAAGTTCACTCAAGGGGAATGAGTTTGCCACGGCGCCGAAACACTCCGCTTCGCTGTGGAGCTATTACAGCGTACCCGACACGGCTGTCAGCGTTGGCCTGGGTGCCCGGTATGTGGGTGCCTACTACTTCGACGCCGCCAACACCGGCACCAGCGATGGCACGACGCTCTTCGATGCGGCCTTCAACTACAACCTCTTCAAAGGCACTGACCTGGCGATTAACGTCAGCAACCTTCTGGATGAGCAACATGTGGTCGGTTCCGGTACCGCGAACTACTACAACCCGGGCCGCGAAATCACTGCAAAGCTGAGTTACAACTGGTAAGCCAGCCGTCCATGGCCTGATACCGGTCAACCCTCAAATGGCGTAAACCCCGTGGGAGCAAAACCTGCTCCCACGGGTGTGACGCTTGTCGCTTGTCGCTTCTCGATTACGAATCAAGGCTTCTCACGCCATTGCCAAGCAAGCTGGGCGACTCTCCGGTGATCTCGCACAGCAGGGTCGTGACCGCTTTGCCCTCGACCACGCCTTGCTCTTGCAGAAGCCCCGCCACAGCGCTGACAGCCTTCCAGTAACGATGCACAAGGCAACTGCAACGGGCGATGGCCCGTGATTCGGCGTCGAGCAACATGCGTGGGGGCAGCAGGCAGATCAATTCGTGCCCCCGGTCCAGATCACCACGGCCACTGGTGCTGATCATCCGGTCGGACCGGCCGTGTCGATAGACCGCTTCGGCCACAGGCCCGGCGAAGCAATGGAGCAGGTCGCGCTCAATCGAATCAACCATGGAGGGCAAATATTCAGCAATCCCCCGGGCGGCCAACGCCGGGTGCAGGACCAGATAATCGGCCTCCACCAACCCTTCGGCGTCGTGCGGATTACCAAGCAGATCGATCATCGGTCCCGCGCACGCTTCATCCCTGGTGCGCACGGTGATGCGTTTTATCGGCAGACCATTCCACCAAAAAGCCAGGGCGTGGCCGGCTTCGTGGATGGCCGTGCTGCGAGGGCGTTCGTTCATGGTCCGGTCCTCTCCCGTAACCAGGCACTGGCCCTATCATCTGCCTCGACCGGCAAGCCGGGTAAAAGAATCTGCCTATCACCCGTTAATACTGCAGCTATTAGCGATCTGCCACAGAAGAACTAGCCTTGATTCAGCGCTGGCGTAAGCTGGCCAGATCAGACCTGACAAGAGATACGAAAGCGTTCGAAACGTACTGGGCTTGCCGTGGGCCACGATGCGGGTAATCGACGTCGATTGCCGGAAGGCCGAACGATCAATGAACCAACTGTGAGCCCTGCATCTACGTAGTGATTTTCACCTGTCGCTATAGCGCCCGGCCGGGCTCTATAGCTGGATGAACACGACCAAGGTAGCTCCTCATGGCAAACGAATCGAAATGCCCGTTCAATCATGCAGCCGGTGGTGGCACCACCAACCGTGATTGGTGGCCCAACCAGTTGAATCTGAAAATCCTGCACCAGCACTCACCGCTGTCCGACCCCATGGGCGAGGATTTCAATTACGCCCAAGCGTTCAAAAGCCTGGATTTCCAGGCCCTGAAAAATGACCTGAATGCACTGATGACCGACTCCCAGGACTGGTGGCCGGCGGACTTCGGGCACTACGGGCCGCTCTTTGTGCGCATGGCCTGGCACAGCGCCGGCACCTACCGTACTGGCGACGGACGCGGTGGCGCGGGCTCCGGCCAGCAACGTTTTGCACCGCTCAACAGCTGGCCGGACAACGTCAGCCTCGACAAGGCGCGCCGGCTGTTATGGCCGATCAAACAGAAGTACGGTCGCAACATCTCCTGGGCCGACCTGATCGTCCTCACCGGCAACGTCGCGCTGGAGTCCATGGGCTTCAAGACCTTCGGCTTTTCCGGCGGCCGTGCCGACGTCTGGGAGCCGGATGAAGACGTCTATTGGGGTTCCGAAAACAAATGGCTCGGCGGGGACACCCGCTACGGCAAACCGGATAAGGCCGCGATGCAAGATCCCGGCGAAGGCCAACTGGTGGCTGAACCCGGCAATGAAGAAAGCCGTACCGACCTGGGGCGCAATCTGGAGAACCCGCTGGCCGCCGTGCAGATGGGCCTGATCTACGTCAACCCGGAAGGTCCCGAGGGTCAACCGGATCCGGTCGCCGCCGGGCTGGATATCCGCGAAACCTTTGGCCGCATGGCAATGAACGATGAAGAAACCGTGGCCCTGATCGCTGGCGGCCATGCTTTCGGCAAGACCCACGGTGCCGGGCCCGCGGACAATGTCGGTGCCGAACCTGAAGCCGCCGGTCTGGAACAACAGGGCCTGGGCTGGAAGAACGCATTCGGCACCGGCAAAGGCCCCGATACCATCACCAGTGGCCTGGAAGTGACCTGGACCACCACGCCCACCCGCTGGAGCAACAATTATCTGGAGAACCTGTTCGGTTTCGAGTGGGAGCTGACCAAGAGCCCGGCCGGGGCGCACCAGTGGACACCGAAAAACGGCGCTGGCGCCGGCATCATCCCGGACGCCCATGATCCGTCCAAGCGCCGCAACCCAACGATGCTGACCACCGACCTGGCGCTGCGCTTCGACCCGATCTACGAAAAAATCTCCCGGCGCTTCCTGGAGAACCCGGACCAATTGGCCGACGCCTTCGCCCGCGCCTGGTTCAAGTTGATCCACCGCGACATGGGCCCACTCTCGCGCTACCTCGGCCCGGAACTGCCCAACGAAGAGTTGCTCTGGCAAGACCCCATCCCGGCGCTCGACCATGCACTGGTCAACGACAGTGACGTTGCGTCCCTCAAGGACAAACTGCTGGCCTCGGGGCTGTCGGTGTCACAGCTTGTGTCTACGGCGTGGGCGGCTGCGTCCAGCTTCCGCGGTTCCGACAAACGTGGCGGTGCCAACGGTGGCCGGCTGCGCCTGGCCCCGCAAAAAGACTGGCCGGCCAACCAGCCGGAACAATTGGCGCAAGTGCTGGCGACTCTGGAAAAGGTCCGCAGCGAGTTCAACGGAGCCCAGTCCGGCGGCAAGAAAATCTCCCTGGCCGACCTGATCGTGCTGGCTGGCAACGCCGGCATTGAACAGGCGGCGAAAAATGCCGGGCTCAGCGTGACGGTGCCGTTCTCGCCAGGCCGTATGGACGCCAGCCAGGCGCAGACCGACGTCGAGTCGTTCGGCTTTCTTGAACCCATCGCCGATGGCTTTCGCAACTACCTCAAGGGCAGGTATCGCGTACCCGCCGAGGCATTGCTGATCGACAAGGCGCAACTGCTGACCCTCAGCGCCCCGGAAATGACCGCATTGATCGGCGGCCTGCGCGTGCTCGATACCAACGTCGGCCACACTCAACACGGGGTTTTCACCCAACGGCCTGGGGCGTTGACCAACGACTTTTTCGTCAACCTGCTCGACATGGGCGTGGAATGGAAACCGCTCTCAGACGACCAGCAGACGTTCGAAGCCCGTGACCGCAAGACCGGTCAAGTCAAATGGACCGGCACGCGGGTCGATCTGGTGTTCGGCTCCAACGCTCAACTGCGGGCCCTGGCCGAAGTCTATGCCAGCTCCGACGCCCAGGAGCAGTTCGTCAATGACTTCATCGCAGCATGGGTCAAGGTGATGAACCTGGATCGGTTTGATCTGAGGTGAGGTTATCAGGCGCTGAGAGAAGCCCTCAATCTGATCCAGGTTGAGGGCTTCGTTCTCTGCTCATGCAACTCGTCCCGCATGAACTTTTCTTCACCCCATGCTTTCGCGTGATTCGGTAAAGTCTCCTCGCTCATTCAAGAAACTAAGGTTTTAGCCCGCCCTCCCGCGGGCTTTTTTTTGCCTGAAATTCAGGAAAACCCTGAGGCGCACAGCAAAATCTTCAGCAATGCCTGACACCCGAAAATAATCCTTTCAGATCCAGCGTCGCCAGCCGATACAGCCCTGTTACACGTTTTAGCTGGCTCAAAAACAACAATCTTCCAGCGTACCGACAATCAAGCAGCACAACGTTCCTGGAGGAATTTGATGAATAGCTGGTTTGGCAATATTAGCGTCAACATGAAACTGGGCCTGGGCTTTGGCCTGGTGCTGGTACTGACCTGCATCCTGGCGCTGACCAGTTGGACCAGCCTGGGAGGGCTGATCGACCGCAGCAACTGGATGAGCGACATCACCAAGCTCAATGCCGGCCTGACCAAGCTTCGGGTCGTGCGCCTGCAATACATGCTGACCAACGGCGATGAAGCCGCCGCACAGAATGTGCAAACCACCCTCGATGGTTTCGTCGCGCAACAGAATGCGTTGCTCAGCAGCTTCAAGAGCCCGGAAAACGTCAAGCTGCTCAAGGAGCAGAGCGCGACCATCAGCGCCTATCAGGTATCCCTGAACAAAATGCGCAACGCCTACCGCACCGGGAACACCGCCCGCGATGTGATGACAGCCAACGCCGGGGCCGCTTACAAACTGATCGAAACAATCAATACTGACGTTCAGCAAACGCCCGTGAGCGACCAGCGCTTCGAACAATACCAAGCCATCACCGAAGCCAAGCAAGCGTTCATGCTGGCCCGCTACGAAGTGCGTGGCTACACCGCCAACAGCAACGCCGAAAACGAACGCAAGGCTGTCGCCCAACTGGACACCGCCATCGCTTCGCTCCAACCGCTGAATGCGTATTTCGCCAGCACCCGGCAAGGTGAGCTGCATCAGTTGGAAGCTGCCCTGACTCAATACCGCAGCGCAGTACAGGCTTTCTCCCTGGCCATTGCCGAGGCGGCGCAGGCCCGCAAGGAAATGACCGACCAGGGCACGACCATCGTCTCCCTGAGCGAACAGCTGTATCAGATCCAGCTCGACCGCCGCGACGCCGAAAGCGCCCAGGCCCGCACCCTGCAACTGGTCAGCACTTTGTTGGCGTTGCTGGTAGGCATCATTGCGGCCGTGGTCATCACTCGCCAGATCACCCGACCGCTGCGCGAAACCCTGGCCGTGGTCGAACGCATTGCCGGTGGCGACCTGTCGCACACCCCGATCGTCACCCGTCGTGATGAGCTGGGCGTGCTGCAACAGGGCATTGCGCGCATGGGCGTGACCCTGCGCGACCTCATCAGCGGCATCCGTGATGGCGTGACCCAGATCGCCAGCGCCGCCGAACAATTGTCCGCCGTGACCGAGCAGACCAGCGCCGGAGTCAACAGCCAGAAAGTCGAGACCGATCAGGTGGCGACTGCCATGCACGAGATGACCGCCACGGTGCAGGAAGTTGCCCGTAACGCCGAAGAAGCGTCCCAAGCGGCCGCCGCCGCAGACGGTGAAGCCCGTGCCGGCGACCAGGTGGTCAACGAGGCCATCGCCCAGATCGAACGCCTGGCCAGTGAAGTGGAGCGCTCCACCGACGCCATGACCGTGCTGCAACAGGAAAGCGACAAGATCGGCAGCGTCATGGACGTGATCAAGGCCGTGGCCGAACAAACCAACCTGCTGGCCCTGAACGCGGCGATCGAAGCGGCGCGCGCCGGTGAAGCCGGTCGTGGTTTCGCGGTGGTTGCCGACGAAGTCCGTGGCCTGGCCCAGCGCACGCAAAAGTCCACCGAGGAGATCGAAGACCTGGTGGCCGGCCTGCAGAACGGCACCCAGCAAGTGGCCGCCGTGATGAACAACAGCCGCAGCCTCACCGACAGCAGCGTGGCCCTGACCCGCAAGGCCGGTGTGTCACTGGAAAACATCACCCGCACGGTGTCGAACATCCAGTCGATGAACCAGCAGATCGCCGCCGCCGCTGAAGAGCAAAGCGCCGTGGCCGAGGAAATCAGCCGCAGCATCATCAACGTGCGCGACGTGTCCGAACAGACCGCCGCCGCCAGCGAAGAAACCGCCGCGTCCAGCGTGGAACTGGCGCGGCTGGGTAATCAGTTGCAGATGATGGTCAGCCACTTCCGCGTCTAACGCCCGACCGGACTTTACATGCCCCACTGTGGGAGCGAGCTTGCTCGCGAAGGCGGCGGTTCAGTCAACTTAAATGTTGGCTGAGCCACCGCCTTCGCAAGCGAATCCGCCCCACAGGACTCGCATCAGCGCCACCCACGAATCGCTCTTTCATACAAAACTCCCTCCCCCTGTCCTACCGCCTTTCTTTGCCTGCTCCTGTACGGTTTTCGCTTGAACAAGCACATTCCGTTCGCACAGGAGATGGCAACACATGGACGTAAGCAACGACTCGCTGTTGCACAGGCTCGTTGGCTCCCCAGACGGTAAGGACGCCATAGCAGCCGATCTGAAAACCGCCCTGACACAAATCGGGGTGACGTCGGTATTCGACATCGCACGCATGAGCAAGGCGCAATTCACCCAGGCACTCGCCGGGCTTAGCGACGTGGACGGCGAGCGGGCCCACGACAATGCTACGAGCCATGCCCGGCAAATCAGCCGCCTGTATCAAGAGCATCGACTATCGTCCGGCGTCAACACGCCACGTAGCAAACGCAGCTTGGCGATAGGCTCAGCGTCAGAGCCCACCGGCTATCAGGCGCTGTTCGAAGAGAATTGGGATCAGTTCTGCAACGAGGGTGATATCGCGGCAATCGACTCGCCCGTGGCGTATCTGCGGGCGTTGTATCTGTTTGCCGAGGAGCTGGAAAACCTGTCACCGCACGCCGATAGAATCACTCTGGCGCAACGGCGCCCGGACCTCAAGGCACTGATGCTCGATCGACAGAGTGCCTTCGTTACGCGACCGATGCTCGACATCATCAACGACACCCTGCGCAGCAATATCGAGGCGCACCTGGAAAACAGCGACAAGAACAGGACCGTTCACCAGGTACTGGCCAGTGCGCACTATCCCTTCTCGCTGCCCTACGATCTGCACCATCACCAGTGTGTGCTCGGGCTGGGCACGAGCAAGCCGACGCTGGGCGAGCTGAATTACCGGGTGAGCCTGAAGCTGCCGTTTTCACAGGACCGAAATTTTTACGGGGACGTATTCGTCAATTCTGCGCAAGCGCAAAAACTCCTGTCCGGGTTGAGTCCCGCGCAACAGGCGCTGCTCATTGCTCCGACCGCCTCGCAGGGCAACCTCGGAACACTGAAAGCAGACTATGGCACTGAGAACCTCCTACGCTTGAGTGAGCTTGAGTTCTTCAAGGAGCGCACCGGGCTCACGACGGAACAGGTCGAGGAGCTACTGGCGCAAGGCAAATACAGCCCACGAACGTCAGTGAACAGTCCCCTTTCCCCCCGGAAACATTACGGCGCCAGCTACATCAACGGCGGCGGAGCAACCCCTGCCCTGGCAATCGAGATCCAAGGGGAGCAGAGGGTCTTCGTCAACAACTCCCCTGAACGTTTCGACCGTTTGCAGCGCATGATCCGCCTGCATCGCTGGACCGGTATTCCCGTTGCCGAACTGGACACGTTGATCTTCAATGTCCAACGCTCGGAAAGAGTTGAAACGCTTAGCGCCAACACCTTGCGCGCGCTGGGCGTCTATCGATACCTGAACCGACGCCATGGCATCGCCCCTGAAGAATTCGCTTCGTTCCTGCACGACATGCCCACTCATGCTTGCGGGGAACGGGTGTCGCTGTTCGATCATGTGTTCAATCGCACCCAACTGCTCAAAAGTCCTGTGTGGGGCGCCCCCAGGCGGAGCCTGACCGCCACGGACATCCAGACCTTCAGTTACCTCGGCGCTGGCCTTGGGCTTCCCGTAACCCAAGATTCGCTGTCGCTGCTGACGGAACAGGCCAACCGGTACTTTTCACTGGAATACGATTTGCCCACGGTTTCGGCCCTGTATCGCCAGGCCCGTATCGCCCGGATGTTCGGGCTCTCCCCTCTTGAATGCACCGAGTTGGCCCGGTTACTCGGCGGGGAGGATTTCTGCAAGGCGTTGGTGAAAGGGGAACTGAAAACCGTCGGTTCCGCAGAGTTGGACATTCTCGATGTCCTGATGGCAATGGATTGGGCCGTTGACTGGCTCAGGCAAAACAATCGGGACGTGTTGCAATGGTGTCGCCTGTTCAACGTCAGCAGCGATGACTGGCCGCTAGATCAAACCCTGGAGAAACGCTTGGCGAAATTCCAGGCAGACACCAACGCCTCCCAAGATCATCAGCATCAGGTGGAGCTCCTGCTGCAGGACATTGCGGACCTGCCCGCCGATTACGTCCCTGGCGTATTGCAAATGGCCTGCACCGACGCAAGGGCGCTCGTTGCGGCCATCAAGCAAGCCTCGGGAACGATGCCCCCGTTGCTGGCGACGGTATTGCGCACCGCCGAGGTTTGCCAGCGCTTGCACCTGAGCAGCAGCACGTTGGCGATCCTGATGGAAAACCCGACATGGCTGGCCGCGCGCCCATCCGAAAACCTGACGCCCCAGTTCCTGTATCTGCTCGAACGCTTCAGTCATTGCGCCCGCCATCAGGCCCAATCGGAAGAGAACCTGTTGCACTACCTGCAAGTGGCCAACCAGGACGCGCAGCATTCGGAAAAAGAAACCAATGGCCTGCTGGCCAAGCTGTTGAATTGGAGCGTAGAGGAGGTGAGTTCCCTGACGGCGTCACTGGACACAAGGCGCGCAAGCTCAATGGAAGCAGTGGATTGGATCATGCGCTGTCAAGCGTGCTGCCTGCAAACGGGACTGTCTGCAAACCTGCTGATCAAGGCGATCAAACTGAAAACCACCAGCCCTGCATCGGATTGGAAAATAGTCGGTGAAGCGCTGATTGCCGCCTGCCATTGACGGCTGCACCCAATTCAAATTCAAGGACTGAATAGATGACCGATGCCATAAAAAAGCAGCTCGATGAACGTCTGCGCGACGCATTGTTGGCGCTCTATCTGAACAACGTCGCCCCCGCCAATGCCACGCGGCTCAAGAGTGCCCATGACCTCTATGAATACTGGCTGCTCGATGTGCTGGTCAGCCAGGATGTGCCCACCACGCCGGTAGCTTGTGCGATTGCCAGTCTGCAGCATTACATCAACCGTATATTGATGAATCTGGAGCCCGGCTACGACCCGGAGGACTTCACCGCCGACCACCGGCAGACGTGGCGCAACGAGATGCATCAGTACTCCACCTGGGCCGCCCACCAAAAGTTGCTTTACTTCCCCGCGACTTACCTGGACCCAGTTCTGAGCGCTAACAGCAGCGATAACTTCCAACAATTGGAAAACGCCCTCAACCAGAACCGGCTTCAACCCGAGGCGGTTCAATCGGCGGTCCTGGCCTACCTGGCTCGATTCGAAGAAGTGACCAACCTGGCGGTTCTCAACAGCTATATCGATGGCGAGGACTTTGCCAACAGCACTTACTACTTCATCGCCAAATCCCGCACCGAAAACACCTACTACTGGCGCTCGCTGAACATGGCGCAACGTCCGCTGGACAGTACGTTAGCGCCCCCCTCCAAACAGGATCAGCCGGATCCGTACGCCTGGTCGGACTGGGAAAAAGCCGATGTGCCCATTTCCGAAAGTGCGGTCGAACACTCGATTCGTCCTGTCTGGTTCAACAATCGGCTGTTCGTTGCCTGGGCAGAATGCATTCATCAGGACCCATCAGCCGTCAACACCGACGCCTCGAACGCCAACGCCCTTCTACCGACTGTAACCCATCCTCTATTGCGATTGAGCTATTGCTTCAAAAAGCAGGATGGCCGTTGGAGCACCGCGCGAGTTGGCCTGCAAGGGTATTGCGAGGACAAGGTACTTGCCAGTCAGAGCCTGGAGGCAATCAGGCCGTTGATAGGTACTGTTGCGGTGCAGCTTCACAACACGGCACGAGACTCGCTCTGTCTCATACTGTGTGCCAAGCGCCCCAATGCCGACGCCAACGCCACGTCGGCGAAGACGTTCAGTTTTAGCAAAACGGTTTTTGTCGATAAAAATCTCGGCCATGATCCGAACAACGCGGTTTCTATGGAGCAAACGGAGACAGAGACAGAGACAGAGACAGAAACGGAGCCTGGTCCAAATCGCAGCTCCATTGAGGATGATCTCATCGGTCTTCACGATCAGCGGATCCAAACCAAACTGTCCCTTGTGAAAATAGAAGGTGCTGCCACCACCCTGCCAAAGAACATCGTTAATACTCTTCCCAGCGTCGATGACCAACTGAACGGCGTCATCGTCAGATCCGCCGACGCGACCCATTATCTGTCGTTCAACGCCGACAACGCATCGCTCCCCCCGACCGTGAGTAGAGTTAAGCTCTACACAGGCACCTTAGAGTTTAATCTAGTGCCGCCTCAAGAAAGCTTACCGTCCTCCGCCTATATTCCCCTGGGTGATGATTCGAAGCTCACTATGACACTAAGACCCGGGGCCTTCTATGACGAATATATATTGTCATTCGGCAATATGACTAATGTACTCATAGACAATGAAGAATCGCAAAGTCTTACGCTGCCATGGAATCATGATTTAAGTGGCAAGTTCATTTCCGTTGCGGCGGTCCGATACTTGATCGCCGCCACAAAAAATAACCGTTTGGCTAATGTCCCCATGACCTTCCAAACACCAGAAGAGACTTTTAACATCCCGGCTATCGTTAATTACCAAGAAGAGCTTTTATATAGGAGATATATCGTCTTCCGTCAGCCAGACACATTGGATCCTGACTCACTTACCTTTGAAGACCTGAAACCTGTCGCGACGACTCCCCTGGTAACGCAGTTACCGGCTCTCTATGAATACCCGCTGCACATCGAAGAACTCACTGAACAGGGCACTACCTTATTTTATGGGGTTGCGTTAGCCAGTCCTCGCGAACCGGAAAAGACCGTTTCCTTCGCCCTCAAAGCGATCAGGCTCAACCTGGCCCCTGCACTCTCCCTGCCTCCCGGCATCACTTCCCTACCGACACCCAACCTGGGCACTACCCAATTCATCGACTTTTCCAAGTCCGCCATCAAGAACAGCGACGGCAGAAGCCAAAAGCGCCAACCGATCAGGCTGAACACCGTATTCGCCGCAGAGTTGATCCGGCGTACCGAAAACAGCCTGGACGAACTGTTTGACTGGACGACTCAACACCTGCCGGAACCCACACTGCCCGATGCCCCAAGCAACAGGATGGACTTCCATGGGCCATACGGTCGTTACTTCACCGAACTGTTTCTCTACGTGCCCTGGCTGGTCGCCCATCGCTTGAACGCCGAGCATCGGTATGAGGAAGCTGAACGCTGGCTCCGCTATGTCTTCGACCCGGGCCGCAAGAAGGCCGAATGCTGGAGAAGCGTTCCTTTGCTCGACGATGACATGCCTTCGTATTCCCACCAGGCTCCCCACGATCCCCATCAGATTGCCCGCAGTCATCCCGTGCACTTTCGCAAGGCCCTGTACTTCCTGTACCTCGACATCCTGACCAACCGAGGCGACGCCGCGTATCGCGAGCTGACACCGGACAGCCTCAGCGAGGCAAAGCTCTGGTACGTCCGGACACTGGAGCTGTTGGGGCCACGCCCGGTCGTTCAACCAGCCGATAACTGGACGGCCGTCAGCCTAAACGGCTTGAGCACCGCGAATAATGATGACCTGCGCCGCTTTGAAAACCGGCTACCTCTCCCAACCACCAGCCCGCCGTCGCTTGCGCAGGAAGGCCGTACGCAAGCGGCCTTGGCAGCGATCGATAACCCGTATTTGCGCGTGCCATTCAATCCGCAATTGCTCAAGTGCTGGGATGTTGCCGACAGCCGCCTGTACAACCTGCGGCATAACCTCGACATCGCTGGCAAGCCGCTGCGTTTGCCCGCATTCGCAGCTCCGCTGCACCCTCGCACCTTGACCAATGCCGGTGTTCCGAATACCCCGGCCGGCGCCACGCCCCACTTGCCGGCGGTTCAAATCCCCCACTATCGCTTCACCGTCATGCACAGCCATGCCCAGAACGCCGTGGAAAGCCTCAGCCAGTTCGGCGCCACGTTGCTGTCGCTGATCGAGCGCAAGGAGCAGGCCCAGTTGCAGGAGCTGCAACAACAGCAAGCCTGGGACCTGGCGAAAATTTCCGTCGACCTGCAGCGCCAGGCCTTGATCATCGACCAGCGCAATCGCCAGGCACTGCTGGCCAGCAAGGCGATTGCCCAGGGCCGGATCAATCACTACCAACAATTGCTGGACAACGGTATCAGTGGCGCCGAGACCCAGGCCTGCCAGTTGTACTTGAACAGCGGTGCCTCCGAGCTCTCGGCATCGGACGCCCAGGTCACGGCGGGCGGCCTGATGATGGCTCCGAACATCTTTGGTTTCAGCAATGGCGGCATTCGCTGGGAAGGTGCCATGCACGCGGCTACCGCACTCGCCCAAGGAGCCGCCATCGATGATCGTACGGCGGCGGCTCACCTCGATCGCACGGCACAGTTCAATCGTCGCGGGGAGGAATGGACCCTGATTCGTGACCAGGCACAACTCGAACTGGCCCAGATCGACGCACAACTGGCGCAATTCACCGAACAGGAAACCGCCACTCGCCTGCAACTGCGCCTGGCCGAATCGACCCTGGGCCAAGCAAAGGCCAACTACGACTTCCTAAGCAAACGCTTTACCAAGGCACAGCTGTACCAATGGCTGAACGGCCAATTTGCCGCGCTGTATCGTCAGGCCTACGACGCCACGCTGTCGCTGTGCCTGGCGGCCGAAGCCTGTTGGCAGTATGAAATCGCCGACTTCGACACACGCTTCATTCAACCTGGCGCCTGGCATGCGACCTATCGCGGGCTTGGCGCTGGCGAGTTGCTGAAGATGAACCTGTTGAAGATGCACGCCGAATACCTCCAACGTCACGAGCGGGAACTGGAGATCCGCAAGACCCTATCGTTGCGGCAACTGAAGGACAAAACCGCGGCCAGCCCCATCAACAAGGAATGGTCGCAATTGCATGCCGACCTGAAGCAAGGCGGGTGCGAGTTCGAATTGACCCACCCATTGTTTGAAGACGACTACAAGGGCCAGCGACATTACCTGCGGCGCATCAAAACCATCAGCGTGACCTTGCCCACCGTCGTCGGCCCTTATGAAAACATTCGAGCCACGCTGACCCAGACCGCCAGCACGGTGTTCCTGTCGCCGGGCGATCAAGGCCGGACCATGGAGAGCTGGCGCGCCAACCAGCAGATCGCCCTTTCGACAGGTGTCGACGACAACGGTCTGTTCACCCTGAACTTCAACGATGATCGCTACCTGCCGTTCGAATACACCGGCGCGATTTCCAAGTGGCAGTTGACCTTCCCGAACCCCGAGGCCCAAAAAGACCTGCTGGAGTCACTGACCGACGTCATCGTGCACGTGAGCTATACCGCCAGGGTCGGTGGAGGTGTGCAATGAATGAACACGCCCCGCTGCCTGTCACCGCACCGTCCCTGCCCAAGGGGGGCGGTGCCATTCAAAGCATCGGCAAAGGGTGGAGCCCCGTCGGCGCCCAGGGTACGGCCTCCTATGAGATTGCCCTGCCCATTTCGCCTGGGCGTGGCTTTGCGCCGCCCTTGACCCTGAGCTATCTCAGCTCGCTCGGCAATGGTGTGTTCGGCATCGGCTGGGGGCTGTCATTGCCCTGCGTGGCGCGCCGTACCAGCAAGGGTGTACCGGCGTATACCGAGGATGACGAGATCGTCGGCCCCTCCGGGGTGGCGTGGCTACCCGAACGCGATTCACAAGACGTCATCAGCGCAATCCATATCGACCACTACAACGATCTGGACCTGGGCACGAGGTACTCCGTCACACGTTACTTTCCCAGGATCGAAAGCCACTTCGACCGAATTGAGCATTGGTCCTCGCAAGGCGATGAGGCCGGGTTCTGGCTGGTACACAGTGCCGACGGCAGTCTCCACCTGTTTGGCAAGCACCCGACAGCACGTCGCGCCGATCCCCAGGACACGAGCCGTATCGGCGAATGGCTGCTGGAGGAGAGCCTGAACGCCCACGGCGAGCACATCCTCTACCAATACAAGACAGACACCACGGCCCAACGCTATCTAAGCCAGGTCAGCTATGGCAATTTCAAGGCCGACGCCCATCTGTACGCGTGGACAGCGGATCGGCTCGCGAACGTGCAATGGCACTTCGAACTGGTGTTCGACTACGGCGAACGGACCACCGCCTACACAGAAAAACCGGCGTATGAGGGGCAACAGTGGCAAGCCCGTGGCGATGCATTTTCCAGTTTCGCCTACGGTTTTGAGTTGCGCACCGAATGGCTGTGTCGCCAGGTCCTGATGTTTCACCGTTTCCCCGAGGAACTGGGCGCCGCCCCCGTCCTGGTGCGGCGTTTGCTGTTGGATTATCGCCAGACACCCCTGGGTTACCAGCACTTGAGCGCCGCCCATGACCAGGCGTTCGGCGAAGGTGAAGCCGCCGAAAGCCGACCGCCCGTCGAGTTCAGCTATAGCGCCTTCCAGCTTGCGCCTGAATCCCGCGGCTGGCGGCGTTTCGAGGACATGCCGGGGCTTAACGACGGCCGTGCCTATCAACTGGTGGACTTGTACGGCGAAGGCCTGCCGGGGGTGCTCCATCGAACCGAAAACGGCTGGCATTACCGCGAGCCCGTGCGGGCCAGTACCCAAGGCAACGACGTGGCCTACGGGCCGTGGCAAACGCTGCCCCACATCCCGGCGACCGACACGGCCACACCGATGCACCAGGCCCTGAGTGACTTCACGGGGGACGGTCGTTTGGACTGGCTCATCGCCCAGCCGCAAGTGAGCGGCTTTTTCACCCTCGATGCCAAACGAAGCTGGTCGGGCTTCGCCACGTTCAATGCGCTTGCACCCGAGTTTTTCAGTCCCCAAGGGCAGTTGGCCGACCTGATGGGCGCCGGGCTCGGCGATCTGGCGGTGATCGGCCCGCGCAGCGTTCGCCTGTACGCCAACAAGCGGGAGCGCGGCTTCTCCCCCCCGGTGGAAGTCCCTCGCGAGGAAAACGAAGACGCCCTGCCCCTATTCAATGCCTCAGCCGGCGAACTGGTGGCTTTCAGCGATGTACTGGGCAGCGGCCAGCAGCACCTGGTACGTATTCGTCACAACGAAGTGAAGTGCTGGCCCAACCTCGGCCGCGGGCGTTTCGGCAACGGCAGGGTGCTGGACTTCCCTGGGCTGGCCTACGACAACTTCGACGCCGCGCGTATCCGCCTGGCGGACCTGGATGGTTCCGGCGCTGTCGACCTGATCTATCTGCAAGCGGACCGGGCCCTGATTTTCATGAACCGCGGCGGCCATGGTTTCAGCCCCGCGGTCGCCCTGCCCTGGCCGGAAGGCCTGCGCTACGACCCTCTGTGCCAGGTGAGCATCGCCGACCTGCAAGGGCTCGGTTGCTCCAGCCTGATCCTGAGCGCGCCGCACATGACACCGCGGCATTGGCGCTACGACTTCGTCAGCGCCAAACCGTACCTGCTCACCGGCATCCACAACAACATGGGAGCCGACCAGCGCATCCGCTACCGCAGCTCGGCCCAGGAGTGGCTGGATGAAAAACTGCAGCGGATGACGGACGGCAAGCCCCTCACCTGTCGCTTGCCCTTGGCCCTGCACCTGGTTTGCGCTCAGACCCAAGTGGATGAAATAACCGGCAATCGACTGACCCAGGCATTCTCCTATCGCCAGGGTTACTACGACGGCATCGAACGTGAGTTTCGGGGCTTTGGTCTGTTGCTGCAAACCGACACTGAAGCGAGCCCCGGCGACACAGACGTCCAGGCCTTCACCGCTGCATGCCTGAAAAAGACCTGGTTTCACACCGGGCGAAGGGTGAACCTGCCACGCAATGGCTACAGCCGGGCAGACAAGCAAGCCGTGCCACTGGGCAAGACCTTGCTGTGCCACCGGCCGCCAGAGTCGTTGCAGGATCGCATCATTGCCTCGCCAGATGCGGCGACCGAACTGGAAATGTCCCGCGCGCTGTGCGGCCGGGTATTGCGCAGTGAGGTGTTCGGCATCGACAGACGGCTGAAAACCACCCGCCTGTATTCGGTGGAGGAAAACCGTTATGGGCTGCGCCTGCTGCAAGCGCCCGACAGCGTTCGCCGGCACGCCCGATTGCTGCCCCTGCTGCTGGAGTCCATCCGCTACCAGTACGAAGGCATCACCGATGACCCGCAATGCCGGCACACCCTGAACCTGCAACACGACCGGTACGGCGCGCTGACCCACAGCGTGGACATCCACTACGCCCGACGAAAAACCGCCAGCGATACACCGCCGTTCAGCGACACCGACCCGCAACAGTGGTGGCGCGATGCGCATGACCCGGCGCAGCAGCTCTACTATCTGAACGAAACCCGTGCCGAATTCATCCACTTGCAGGCGCCCCAGCAATGGCGACTCGGCCTGCCTTATCGCCAGCGCACCCAAGCGTTGCAACGCCCCAAGCGCCCTGAAGACGAGGGGTTGAGCCCACGGGACCTGTCTTTCGAAACGCTCAGCGAACTCACGAAACAAACAGCCTGGAAAACCCAAGGCGTGCTGACCGGCTTATCCGTGCAGCGCTACAGACACGCGTCGAGCGCAGCGACCCTGCCGGACGGCGTCGCCGATTTTCAGGCCCTGGTCGATCATCTGGAAAGCGCCGAGCTGGATGAAACGGCCTTGGGCGCCTTCCAATTACTGCCACAGGACAGCCGCCCCAAAGGAAAACTATTGGAGCGAATGGGTTATCACCGAATGAGCGATTTTTTTCTCGGCACCGCGCCGGAGAAAAAACTCTGGTCAGTCAAAAGCGCTTTCACCACCTACGCGCCATTGGCGGGCTTCTACAAAACCAGGACCGTACAACCGAGCAAAAGCCAAGGCGTGTGCGAGATAGGCCATGACCCATACGCTTGTGTTGTCACCACCTTCAAACTGCCCGACGGCTGCACCACCCAGGCGTTCTACGATTACCGTTCACTCCAGCCCCTGCGCATCATCGACCCCAACGGTCACGTACAAGAAGGCCTGTTCGATGCGTTCGGCCAAGTATTGGCGACCTCTTTCCATGGTGACGAGCATCACACGCCCGTGGGTTTCAAGCCGCTCGCACAGTTCAAACGGCCACCGTTCAGCAGCCCCGCGGCCGCCATCAGCCAAAGCGGGGACGCTCTGCAAGACGCCGCCATGACCCTCTATCACGCGCCCTTCAGTTGGATGGGGCGTGTCTCGAAGGTTGCCCGGGCGGACAGCGACTGGCTGGCGCGTTGCGTGGGCAACGGCGACCTGCTGCCCGGCGGCCATATCCGCGCATCGGCCCGAGCCCGCCTGGCGGAGCTTCAGACACTCTCCGCCGACGACCTCAAGCTGAAACACGAAATCGAAGCCGCGCCCCGTGAACCGATACACATCGCCACGCTGGTCGCCGACCGCTTCCCGGATGACGACCAAAGACAAATCCGCATCGCCGTCAGTGGCTTCGATGGCTTCGGGCGAACCCTGCAAAGCAAGCAACTCGTCGAACCGGGCCAGGCTTACGTCGTCGATGCCAAGGGCGACCTGACGCTGATGGACCAAAAGCCCAAGGAACAGATCGCAGCCAGGCGCTGGCGCGTCAGCGAACGGGTGGAATACAACAGCAAGGGCCTGGCGGTGCGTATCTACCGCCCTTATTTCGCCGACCGGCACAGCCATATCAACGATGCGTCCTTGCGCCAGTCCGGGCATTTCGACCAACACTTCTACGACCCACTCGGACGCCCCAGCCACGTGTTACTCGCCAGGCAAAATGGCCTCGTTTATAGGCGTCGGCATACACGTCATCCCTGGTACACCGTGGACGAGGACGAGAATGACACGCTGCAGGAAGTCCTGTCCGAACACGCCGCCACGGCCGGAGGTGGCGCATGAACGCACGCCTTCATCACAGGACACCCACGATCAACGCCGTCGACGGCCGTGGCCTGCCCGTGCGGCAAATCGCTTACTACCGGCGCGACGCCCAGGCCCCCTCCCAGGCGCGCATTGCCCAGCAAGACTATGACGCGGCGGGACGAGCGGTGGCGCAGCGTGATCCTCGACTGTTTGCCAAGGCGACGGGCGGGGCAAACCTGCGAACGGTCTTCAGCTTGTCCGGCAAGACGCTGTTGCTCGACAGCATCGATGCCGGGTGGCGCCTGTACCTGCCTGGCGATGCCGGGCAGATATCGCACTGCTGGGATCAGCGAGGCACCTATTGGCGAACCACCTACGACACACAACTGCGCATCACGGCTGTCCATGAGCAAGCGGCAGGCGACGTGCCGCGCAGGGTCGAATGCCGGCATTACGGCGACAGTTCGCCAGAGTTCGCGGTGCATAACCGCTGCGGTGCGCTGATCCGTCACGATGACAGCGCCGGCACCCTGCTGATCCATGGCTATGCGCTTTGCGCCAAACCTCTCAGCCAGACCCGGCACCTGCTGGCCACCGCCGAACGCCTGGACTGGCCCGCGCAGGAGATAGACCGTGATCGCTTGCTGGAGCTGGGGAACGGCTACACCACGAGCTGGCGCTACGACGCCCTCGCCGAGCTCATCCAGCAGACCGATGCCGCCCAGCACCAGCAGCGCTACTCGTTCGATGTCGCCGGTCAGCTCAAGTCCGTGGGCCTGCAGATAAGCAACACGGCGACCGAAAAAGTCATCATGAGCGATCTGGTCTATAACGCGTCCGGCCAGATCGAGTCCCAGACGGCCGGCAACGGGGTCGTCAGTCGCGCCGTGTACGATCCGGCCAACGGTAGACTGACCGCCCTGCGCACGTCGCGGGCGGCCAGCACCTTGCAGGATCTGCGTTACACCTACGACCCGGTGGGCAACGTGACGCAGCTGGAGGACATGGCCCAACCGGTGCAGTTCGGCAATAACCAGCGGGTCGAAGCCTGCAGCACGTTCGCCTACGACAGCCTTTACCAATTGATCAGTGCGACGGGCCGCGAGGCCGCCGGATTGACCAGCCCCCCGGACCTTCCAGCCCTCGGCAAAACACCCATCGACCCCAGTCAGCTATTCAACTTCACCGAACATTACGAGTACGACGCCGGCGGCAACCTGATTGAGTTGCGTCATCGTCGCGACGGCAACCACTACACCCGGACCTTGAACGTGGCCGCGGCGAGCAATCGCCTGCGCGCCTGGAACAAAGGCCAATCGACACCCGACGTGGCAGTGGGCTTCGATGCCAACGGCAACCAGCAGGCGCTTGCCCCGGGCCAGGCGCTGACATGGAATCTGCGCAACCAGCTCGACGGCGTGGTGTTGGTGCGGCGTGAAAACGCTGCCGATGACATCGAGCGCTATCGCTACGACAGCGGCGGCCAACGGGTACGCAAGCTCCAGACAACCCTGGGCGCAACACGGGTTCATACCCGGGAAGTCCGTTACCTGCCGGGCCTCGAAATTCGCACGCGCGATAATGAACGCCTGGAAGTCATTACCCTGCAAGCCGGTCGCTACAATGTGCGCTACCTGCACTGGACCGAAGGCCGACCGTCCGGTATCGCCGCCAACCAGATTCGCTATGGCCTTGGCGATCACCTGGGCTCCAGCTCACTGGAACTCGACGACCGGGGTGGTTTGATCAGCCAGGAAAGCTACCTGCCCTACGGCGCAACCGCGTGGCAGGCCTCCCGCTCGGCCGTGGAAGCCGACTACCGGACCCTTCGCTACTCCGGCAAGGAACGCGATGCCAGTGGCCTGTATTACTACGGGCAGCGGTACTACGCGCCGTGGTTGCAACGCTGGATCAGTCCCGACCCGGCAGGGGCGGTCGATGGCTTGAACCTGTATGGCATGGTGGGAAACAACCCCCTCAGGTTTGTCGACCGCCAAGGGTGGATGAAGGAGGATTTCATCCAATGGATGAAAGAGGATGGCCACGCCCGTTCCCTGAAAATGATGCAGCCGCCACCGACGAAACACGCTAAAAAACGTGCCGGCACTTATCAGGAAGGTCCTCCAGACCCCGACGCCAGCCCCAGTTTCAGCAAAACCAAACGCAAGGAGCTGGTCGTTCACTCCCATGGCTTAGTCGAGGCCTTGGGCGTGGGCCTCAACGAGTTCTACAATCTCACCGGGCCTAAATCCGGCCCGGAGGGATACCGCGGCGTAGACAAGGCGTATGACGGCGCCGCCCAAAGCGAAAGTTTCTACCTGAACTTCGGAAGCTACAGGATCGGCAATACCCACGATTACCTGGCCGACTTGGCCGAACGATACAGCGCGACGAAAAACGATCCGATCCATAGAATCGAACTGGATCTTGACGAGTTAAAGAGCGAGCCGACGCTGAGCAGGACCATCGAGGATGTCCATGAACTGCAGCAATACACCCAGAACCTCATCGCCGCGCACATCGAGAAATCCGACAACATTATTCCCACGCTCACGGGCGGGCCAGGGGCGCACGGAGAAGTCCGCCTGATCAACTCGGTCGTTGCGCTCTACCCGGGTCAAGCTGAAATGAAGCTGTCGAACACGCGACTGTTCACCCACAAAATAACCGGCGTGGACAAACCGAAACCTTTCATTGCCTGTTTCAATTGCAGCGGCATTATCCCGGAAAGCGTCAGTATCCAAACGGGGCGCCACGCTATGGACTATGCGAAATACAACGAGCATGTCTTGGGTATCAATCGTGCTCCGCGCCCTGGCCTCAGTCCCTGACTGAGCCAGGCCCGTTCAAACCTGCTCGGACCCTGCCTGGCCAGGAGGATTCGAGCAGCGGCGCCTCTCAGACACTGATCGCATTGGTAAAGACCAACCGATTCCCAAACGGATCGACCACCGTCATGTCCTGGCTACCCCAGGGCATGGCCTGGATCTGTGGGTGAGCGTAGCGATACGCCTTGTCCTGCAATTGCTGCTGGAATGCTTCCAACTCATCGGTCTCGATCCGCAATGCCGAACCCGGCGTGCAATCGCCATGGTGCTCGCTCAGGTGCAACACGCAGTCGCCACGGGAGACCTGCAAGTACAACGGGAAGTTTTCACCGAAGCGATGTTGCCAGTCGACGGTAAAGCCCAGGAAGTCGACATAGAACGCCAACGCCTTGGTTTCATCGAAGATCCGCAGGATCGGGGTGGTTTTACCGAAGCTCATGGGTTGCTCCCTGGCTGAAAAGACCCAGTTTAGATGGGTTGACCCCAATGCTTCGGCCTTGAGCCCGGCTTCTTTAGTGTCGCAGTGCCATTATTGTGGCGCCAATTTACCCAATATCAGCCGCTTACACGTCAATCGCTGGACCAAACCCGTGGCGCAGATCGCCCTCCCGCGCCAGGAACCGCCCTTCCCGACGCCCGTTTGCCTGCCCTTCGCAGTAGCTCAGGATTCCATTGACCCACACGCCATCAATCCCTTCGGCAGCCCGTTGAGGTTCGTTGAAGTCGGCCACGTCGCGAATGGTGTGCGGGTTGAACAGCACCAGGTCCGCCCAATGCCCCTCACGGATTTCCCCTCGTTGCTTGAGGCCGAAACGCGCCGCTGAAAGGCCAGTCATTTTGTGCACAGCGGTGTGCAACGGAAAAAGCCCGACGTCACGACTGAAATGTCCCAGCACCCGTGGGAAAGCCCCCCACAAGCGCGGATGGGGAAACGGGTCTTCGGGCAAACCGTCGGAACCGACCATGGACAGCGGATGGGCGAGGATCCGTCGGACGTCGTCCTCATCCATGCCGTAGTACACCGCGCCAGCCGGTTGCAGGCGCCGCGCCGCCTCCAACAGCGACACCTGCCATTCGCCGGCGATGTCGGTCAGGTCGCGTCCGCCCATTGACGGGTGAGGTGTCGACCAGGTGATGGTGATGCGATGGGCATCGGTCACCTGTTTGAGATCCAGGGTCGAGGAGCTGGCCGCATAGGGATAGCAGTCACACCCGACCGGATGGGTTTTCGCCGCGTTCTCCAGCGCCGCGAGCACCTGCGGACTGCGCCCCCAATTACCGGCACCCGCACATTTGAGGTGGGAAATGATCACCGGGCTCCGGGCGTGACGGCCGATCTGGAAGGCCTCGTCCATGGCCTCGAGCACCGGTTCGAATTCACTGCGCAGGTGGGTGGTGTAGACCGCACCGAATGCGCTCAGCTCTTGGGTCAGTTGCATCACCTCGTCGGTGGAGGCCGAAAAGGCGTTGGCGTAGGCCAGGCCGGTGGATAACCCCAGTGCACCGGCCTCCAGACTTTCGCGCAGTTGCTGACGCATGGCGGCGATTTCTCCCACGCTGGCTGTGCGCAACAAATCGTCCATGTGGTTGCTGCGCAGCGCCGTGTGCCCCACCAGCGCCGCCACATTCACCGCCGGCGTGGCCGCCTGCACCGCCGAACGATAATCATCGAAACGCGGATAGGTGAACGCTTGGGCCGTGCCGAGCAAGTTCATCGGGTCCGGCGGCTCGCCTCGCAGGCTCACCGGCGAAGCGCTGATGCCGCAATTGCCGACGATCACCGTGGTCACGCCCTGACTGAGCTTGGGCAGCATCTGCGGTTGGCGAATCACCACGGTGTCGTCGTGGGTGTGCACATCGATGAACCCTGGCGCCAGCACGCGGCCGGCGGCGTCAATTTCTTCAAGCGCCCGGGCATCGCTCAAGTCGCCAATGCGCTCGATGCGACCGGCGCGGATCGCCACGTCGGCGTTGTAACCGGGGGTGTTGCGGCCATCGATGACCACTGCGTTGCGGATAAGCGTGTCGTACAGCATGTCAGTCTCCCAGCGGCAAGTGATCATCGCCGCCGCGGTAATCGTCCAGGGCGAGTTTGACTCGCCGCAGGCGTTCTTGATTGTCTTCAGGGTGGGCCAGCGCCAACTCGGTGGCGAGCACATCGATGGCCAGCAGCATGCCGTAGCGCGCCGCCGTGGGCTTATAAATGAACGAGGTCTCGGCGCCTTGCAGGGGCAACACCACATCGGCCAGTCGGGCCAACGGCGAGTCGGTGCGGGTGATGGCCAGGATTGCCGCACCATAACTGCGGGCCAGCTCAACCGCGCCGAGCAGTTCCGGGGTGATGCCGGTGAGTGAACACGCGATGACCAAATGCTCCTGGCTCAATGACGTGGCAGTGATGCGCATCATCACCGGATCCCGGCAGGCGGCAATCGAGTAGCCGAAACGCACCAGCCGTACCTGCAATTCCTCACCGCACAGCGCCGACCAACCGCCGAGCCCGAACGCATGAATCATCCGCGCCTTGCCGAGCATCCGCACAGCGTCACTGAACCGAGACTCTTCGAATGCCGACAGGTGCTGACGCAGGGTCGTCTCGATATCGCCGACGATCTGCCCATAAAACGCCGATTGCTCGGGCGCGCCGGCGGGGTCGAGAAAACGGCTGCCGACGCCACTGGCCTGGGCCAGTTGCAGGCGCAAGTCCCGCAGGTCGCGGCAGCCAACGGTACGGGCAAAACGCGACAGCGTGGCGCTGCTCACTTCGGCGCGCTGGGCCAGTTCATCCAGACTCGCCGAGGCGGCGAATCCTACGTCGTCGAGCATCAGCCGGGCGATTCTTCCTTCGCCGGCGCTGAAGGAATCCTGACGGGAGCGAATCTGGTAAAGGATGTCCATGACGGCACCTGTGTGGGCGCGTTGCGATTAAAGCAAGCGCGCAAGTCCTAGGGTCAGGCCGAACGCAACCAGGGAGATCAGCGTTTCGAGTACGGTCCAGGTCTTGAAAGTTTGAGTGACAGTCATATTGAAGTATTCCTTGATCAGCCAGAAGCCACCGTCGTTGACGTGGGAAAAAATCACCGAGCCGGCTCCGGTGGCCAGCACCAACAGCTCGGGATGGGGATAGCCCAGACCGATCGCCACAGGCGCGACGATGCCCGACGCCGTGGTCATCGCCACCGTGGCCGAGCCGGTGGCGACGCGCATCAGGGCGGCGAACAGCCAGCCCATGACCAGTGGTGATAGTTGAAATTCCTGGGCCAGGCCGACGATTTGTTGAGTGACCCCAGCGTCCACCAGGATCCGGTTCAAACCACCGCCAGCGCCCACCAGCAACGTGATGCTGGCCGTCGGCGCCAGGCATTCGTTGGTGAACTTGAGGATCGATTCACGGTTGAAACCCTGGGCCAGGCCCAGCGTCCAGAAGCTGAGAAGGGTCGCCAGCAGCAACGCAATCACCGAGTTGCCGATGAACAGCAGGAACTGATTGAAGCCGCTGCCCGGCTCGGAGATCAGGTTAGCCCAACCGCCGATCAACATCAGCATCACCGGCAGCAGGATGGTCCCCAGGGTTACCCCGAAGCCCGGCAGATTGGCCCGGGGCTCGCGGTCGAGGAATTGTCGCTCCAGCGGGTTATCGTCGGGGAGTTGGATGCGCGGCACGATGAATTTGGCGTACACAGGGCCGGCGATGATCGCGGTGGGGATACCGATCAGGATCGCGTACAGCAAGGTCTGCCCCACCGAGGCCTGGAACGCCTGCACCGCCAGCATCGCCGCCGGGTGCGGCGGCACCAGGGCATGCACCACCGAGAGCCCGGCGACCATCGGCAACCCCACCATCAGGATCGACACGCCCACGCGCCGGGCAATGGTGAACGCGATCGGCACCAGCAGCACGAAACCGACTTCGAAAAACAACGGCAACCCCACCAGGAAGGCAATGCACACCATGGCCCAATGCGCGTTGCGCTCGCCGAAGCGCTCGATCAGCGTTTGCGCCATGCGCTCGGCCCCGCCGGACTCGGCCATCATCTTGCCGAGCATCGTGCCCAAGGCCACCACCAGCGCGATGTGCCCCAGGGTCTTGCCCACGCCCGCCTCGTACGCCCCAACCACACTGGACGGCGGCATCCCGGCCAGCAGCGCCAGGCCAATGGACACCAGGGTAATGACAATGAACGGATTAAGCCGGTATCGGGCGATCAAGACGATCAGTGCAATGATGGCGATGGCCGCGTAGACCAACAGCCAATAACCGAATGCAGGGGCCATGCGCTACTCCTCGAATGGGGTCACGTCGATGTGTTGTGAAACTCATAAATCATTTCGACGACGAATCTTCAAACCCACTGAAAGTAATTTTCGCCCACAGGCAAGAAATGTCGCTGACGGACATCGCGATACAGCCGCTATGAAAATCCCGCGCCGGACTTTCATGCACAACCATTCTCTTGTGGCGAGGGGATCTATCCCCGTTGGGTTGCGCAGCAGCCCCAAACCAGGCAACTCGGTGTGCCAGCAAGATTGGGCCTAATGCCTTAGGACTACGGTGCAGCCCAACGGGGATAAATCCCCTCACCACAGACGGCTGGCCGCACCGAGCGCAATTCCGTACCATCCCCAGCTTGTTTTTTGCGCCAAGCCCATGGCAGCCGATGTTCAAGCGCTGCCCAGTCAGGAAAATCATGAAACCAGCACGTCTTCGCGCCGACGCCCTCGCCGGCCTCACCACTTCTTTTGCCTTGCTGCCCGAATGCATCGCGTTCGCCCTGGTGGCCCATCTCAACCCGTTGATGGGGTTGTATGGCGCGTTCATCATCTGCACGCTGACCGCGCTGTTCGGTGGGCGGCCCGGCATGGTCTCTGGCGCGGCGGGATCGATGGCGGTGGTGATTGTCGCGCTGGTGGTGCAACACGGCGTGCAATACCTGCTGGCCACTGTGCTGCTGGGCGGGTTGCTCATGATGGCGTTCGGGCTGTTGCGGCTGGGCAAACTGGTGCGCATGGTGCCGCACCCGGTGATGCTCGGTTTCGTCAACGGCCTGGCGATCATCATCGCGTTGGCGCAACTGGAACACTTCAAGAGTGGCGAGAGCTGGCTCAGCGGCGGCCCGTTGTACCTGATGATCGGCCTGGTGGCGCTGACCATGGCCATCGTCTACCTGTTGCCGCGCCTGACCCGCAGTGTTCCGCCGGCCTTGGTGGCGATCCTGGGGGTGGGTCTTGCGGTCTACTTCTTCGGCCTGCCGACCCGCACCCTGGGTGATATGGCGCATATCGCCGGCGGCCTGCCGACCTTTGTCTGGCCGGACATTCCCTGGAACCTGGATACATTGCGGATCATCGCGCCCTATGCGGTGGTGATGGCGATGGTCGGCCTGCTGGAAACCCTGCTGACCCTGAACCTGACCGACGAGATCACCGAGAGCCGCGGCTACCCGGACCGCGAGTGCGTGGCGTTGGGCGCGGCCAACATGGCCTCTGGCCTGTTCGGCGGCATGGGCGGTTGCGCGATGATCGGCCAGACCGTGATCAACCTGAGTTCGGGCGGCCGCGGCCGGTTATCCGGCGTGATTGCCGGGGTGATGGTGGTGCTGTTCGTGTTGTTTCTGTCGCCGTTGATCGAACGCATTCCGTTGGCCGCGCTGGTCGGCGTGATGTTCGTGGTGTCCCAGCAGACCTTTGCCTGGGCCTCGCTGCGGGTGATCAACAAAGTGCCGGTCAATGACGTGTTGGTGATCATCGCGGTGACGACCATCACGGTGTTCACCGATCTGGCGACCGCGGTGCTGTGCGGCATTATCATTGCGGCGCTCAACTTTGCCTGGCAACAGGCCCGGGAACTGTACGCCGACACGCATCTGGAGGCGGACGGCAGCAAGCTCTATCGCCTGCACGGCACCCTGTTCTTCGCCTCGACCACGCCGTTTCTCAACCAGTTCGACCCGGCCAACGATCCCTCTCAGGTGACGCTGGACTGTCGCCACTTGAGCTTTGTCGACTACTCGGCCATCGCGGCGCTCAAGACCCTGCGTGAACGCTATAGCAAAGCCGGCAAGCATATGCGGGTGTTTCATTTGTCCGAACGCTGCAAACAGATGCTCAAGCGGGCGGGCGTCCAGCACGACTGAAAAGACTGACGAATAGCTGCGACACACCGTCGCAGCCCAATCCTTCGCCCTCTTCCCATGCCGTATACTCGCCCCGCCTTTTCAACCTCGCCCACGCCGGAGTGTTTCGATGGATCCTGTGGTTTTCGAAGAGTGGATGATGACCGGCCTTGTCAGCATCCTGATCATTTTCATGGGTTTTATCGTCTGGGATCTGGCGAAGAAGTCCAAGGCCGGGCGTTTCGGTTCATTCATCCTGTTTTTCGTGCTGGGACTGGGCGTGGCGGCATTCATCATCAAGAGCGTGGTGATCGGCCTGATCGAGACCGGCACCTTATAAACGCGCCGGCACTTCCTTCCACTGGCCCTGATCCAGCCCTTCGAGCGTCCAGTCGCCGATCCTGACCCGCACCAGACGCAATGTCGGCAAGCCCACCGCAGCGGTCATGCGCCGTACCTGACGGTTGCGCCCTTCGCGAATCACCAGTTCCAGCCAGCTGGTCGGCACGCTTTTACGAAAGCGCACCGGCGGGTTGCGCGGCCATAGTTGCGGTTCGTCCAGTTGCCGCGCTTGTGCGGGCAAGGTCATGCCGTCGTTCAACTCCACGCCATCGCACAGACGCTGCAATTGCTCGGCACTGGGCTCGCCTTCTACTTGCACCCAATAGGTCTTGGCCAGTTTGTGGCGGGGGTCGGCGATGCGGGCCTGCAATTGTCCGTCGTTGGTGAGCAGCAGCAACCCCTCACTGTCACGATCCAGCCGCCCGGCGGGATAAATGCCGGGCACGTCGATAAAGTCCTTGAGCGTCGCCCGCCCCTGATCGTCACTGAACTGCGTCAGCACATCGAAAGGTTTGTTGAACAGGATCAGCCTGGGCTCGGCCGGCGGGGCCTTGGCCACACGGCGCGGGGCGGATGCGGGAGGTTTCGCGCCAGGGCGGCGGGAAGCGGGACGTGGCGGACGGGGCATGGCAAACACAACATCTAACGGTCTGGGCCGACCATGCTAGTGGCCCGACCGTTAAATAACCACTGCCCCTTCAACCGGGCATCCGTTGATCAGCGGAACGGCGGCTCGTCGAAGCTGCGCAACTTGCGCGAGTGCAGCGAGTTGAGTTCGGTGCGCAACAGGTCCAGCGCCGCGATGCCGATCTTCAGGTGCTGGTTGACCGCCCGTTCATAGAACGCGTTGGCCGAACCTGGCAATTTGATCTCGCTGTGCAGCGGTTTGTCCGAGACACAAAGCAACGTGCCGTATGGCACCCGCAAGCGGTATCCCTGAGCGGCGATGGTGCCGCTTTCCATGTCCACCGCCACGGCGCGGGACAGGTTGATCAACGGACGCTCCTGGGCCCAGCGCAGTTCCCAGTTGCGATCGTCGTAAGTCAGCACGGTGCCGGTGCGCAGGCGCTTTTTCAGCTCGTCGCCCTTCTCGCCGGTGATGTTCGCCGCCGCCTGCTGAAGCGCCATCTGCACTTCGGCCAGGGCTGGAATCGGAATGTTCGGCGGCACGACCCGGTCGAGAATGCCATCGCGACGCATGTAAGCGTGGGCCAGCACGTAGTCGCCGATGGTCTGGGACTGCCGCAGCCCACCGCAGTGACCGATCATCAGCCAGCAGTGAGGTCGCAGCACAGCCAGGTGGTCGGTGATGTTCTTGGCGTTGGACGGCCCGACGCCGATGTTCACCAGGGTCACGCCATGGCCGTCGTTGGCCTGCAGGTGATAGGCCGGCATCTGGTAGCGGTGCCAGACCACGCCCGCGGCGATCGCCGAGGCTTCGCCGTGATCCATGCCCTTTTCGATGATCACGTTGCCCGGCAGGACCATGCGCACAAAACGCGGGTCGCTGCGCAGTTGTTCCAGGCCATGAACGATGAACTGGTCAACATAACGGTGATAGTTGGTCAGCAGGATCCAGGGCTGCACATGGCGCCAGTCGCTGCCGGTGTAATGCACCAACCGACGCAGGGAAAAGTCCACCCGCGCGGCGTCGAACAACGCCAGGGGCAGCGGGTCGGTGTTTTCCCAGTCGTAGAGGCCGTCGGCAATGCCATCGGTGGCGGCCGACAGGTCGGTACTGGGGAACACTCGCGCCAGCACGGCAGCGGTCACGCCGGAGCCGGCCAGTTCATCACCCTGCTCCACCACGTACGGATACGGGATGTTCTGCTCACTGACACCCACTTCCACGGTGACGGTAAAGTCGTGCATCAGCGGGACCAACTGCTCCAGCAGGTATTTACGGAACGCGGCAGGGTGGGTGACGGTGACGCTGTAGGTGCCCGGCAACTGGACCTTGGCGTAGGCGCGGGTGGTTTGCGGGACTTCGCCATGGCAGTGATAGGTCAGGCGCAGGGCGGGATAGCGAAACAATGCCCGCTGCTGGGCATCCGGTTCGATGCGATCCTTGAGGTACCGCTTGAGCGCCTGGTTCAGCGCAGCGGTCGCACGCTCGTGCAGGGCCGCCAGACGATCCACGGCTTGTTCGGCGGTTTGAACGACAATAAACGCTTCGGTCACGATCAGCTTCCTGTGTTCTGACTTGCAGGCCTTCATCTTGCCTGCAACGTCGCCTGACGGGAACAGTGGCGTATTGGGCGCGATCGATCATTCACCGCAGATCCCACCTTTGACTTCCTATGGCCGCAGAATCTTCATTCACCGCAGGGTCCCCTGTGGGAGCGGGCTTGCTCGCGAAATCGGTGTATCCGTCAGCGCCGATGCTGGATGCGCCGACGCCTTCGCGAGCAAGCTCGCTCCCACCCTTGATTTCCTGTGACCGCAGAATCTTTATTCGTCGCAGATCCCCTGTGGGAGCGGGCTTGCTCGCGAAATCGGTGTATCCGTCAGCAAAGATGTTGAATGTGCCGACGCCAGCTTGCTCGCGAAATCGGTGTATCCGTCAGCAAAGATGTTGAATGTGCCGACGCCTTCGCGAGCAAGCTCGCTCCCACCCTTGATTTCCCGTGGCCGCAGAATCTTCATTCACCGCAGATCCCCTGTGGGAGCGGGCTTGCTCGCGAAATCGGTGTATCCGTCAGCAAAGATGTTGAATGTGCCGACGCCTTCGCGAGCAAGCTCGCTCCCACAAGGGTTTCTTGGTGTCCTTAGAAACCCTGGGGCGTGGAGCGCACCACGATGGCCTCGACATTCAGGCCTCGGGGCAAGGCACCATATGCCCGGCCACCCGAGCCAAGGCGGCTGGTGATGAAGGCATCGCTGACGTCGCTGTTGCCCGCTTCCAGCAACAGTTTGGCTTGTAGTCCCACAGCGATATCTTCAGTCAACTGCCGGGCGCGGTACTGGATGTCATCGGTATCCTTGAACGCCGCGTGCAACCGATCGATGTGGGCAGTCAGGCGTTTGTCGCCGTGGCCGTCACCCAATTCGGTGAACAGCCCTTCAAGCACGCCCGGCTCCTTGGACAGGGCCCGCAACACATCCAGGCACTGCACATTGCCGGAGCCCTCCCAGGTGGAGTTCACCGGTGCTTCGCGGTACAGGCGCGGCAGGATGCTGTCTTCGACGTAACCGGCGCCGCCCATGCATTCGGCGGCTTCGTTGATCATGGCCGGGGCGCGTTTGCAGATCCAGTATTTGCCCACCGCCGTCACCAGCCGCGCGAACTTGGCCTCGTGTTCGTCACTCAAGTGATCCAGCGCCCGGCCCATGCGCAGGCTCAAGGCCAGGGCGGCTTCGCTTTCCAGCGCCAGGTCGGCCAGCACGTTTTGCATCAGTGGCTGTTCGTTCAACAACTTGCCACCGACCTTGCGGTGCGCGCAGTGATGACTGGCCTGGGTCAACGCCTGGCGCATTAGAGCACTGGAACCAACCATGCAATCAAAACGGGTCATGGCGACCATCTCGATGATCGTCGGCACGCCCCGCCCTTCTTCACCGACCATCCAGGCCAACGCACCCCGGAATTCGACTTCGCTGGAGGCGTTGGAACAATTGCCCAGCTTGTTCTTCAGCCGCTGGATATAGAACTGATTACGCGTATCGTCCGGGCGATGGCGCGGCAGCAGGAAGCAGCTCAGGCCCTTGTCGGTCTGGGCCAGGGTCAGAAAGGCATCGCACATCGGCGCCGAGCAGAACCACTTGTGGCCCACCAGCTCATAGGCCTGCCCCGGACCGCTGGCGCCCACCGGATAAGCCTTGGTGGTGTTGGCCCGCACGTCGGTGCCGCCCTGCTTTTCAGTCATCGCCATGCCGAGGGTCACCCCAGCCTTGTGGGCCATGCCGACGTTTCGCGGGTCGTACTCGGTGGCGAGCGCTTTGGGTACCCAGAGCTCGGCCAAGTCCGGTTGCAAGCGCAACGCCGGGATGCTGGCGAAGGTCATGGTCAGCGGACAACCGGTGCCGGCTTCAGCCTGGCTGTGCAGATAGGTCATCGAGGCTCGGGCGACGTGGGCGCCGGGTTGCGGGTGGGCCCATGGCAGGCTGGGCAGACCATGCTCGACGGCGGTGCGCATCAACTGATGGTAGGCGGGATGGAATTCCACCAGATCGATGCGATGACCGTAGCGGTCGTGGCTGGAAAAAACCGGCTTGTTCTGATTGGCCAGAAACCCCGCTTCCATCAGCGGCCCGCCAGCCAGCGCCCCATATGCATCGATCCGTCCTTGCGCCCAGCCCGCTCCGAAACGCTGCGACCACTGTTGCAGCGGCAGGTCGATGCGATAGAGGTTGGCGCCATCCAGGGACGGTGGCTGATTGGTGACCTCGTGGGTTTCGGCGAACTGGTGCAGGTTCATGACAGGGCTCCTTGGTCGGCCAGCAGAGGTTCAGTTAAGCACCGCCCCAAGGCCGAACAAAGTGTCATACCTGCCTAAATGTCGGCGCTTTCACCCTGTTTTGGACACAGCACCCGCCGTTGCAGAATCGTGCGCAACACTTCGAATTTCACCGGTTTGCTCAGGTAATCGGTCAACACGCCCGACGTGCAGCGCTCGTGATTCGGATGGGGACTGATCACAAATACCGGCAGGTCCTCGCAGCCGGCGAGCATACGGATCTGACAACAGACCGCCACGCCGTCCAGCGGTGGCGACTGGCAATCGAGCAGCACCGCGTCAACACTCTCGCCCTGCAGCATCTCCAATGCCGCGCGGCCGCTGTCGGCGGTACGCACCCGGTAACCAAGCTTGAGCAACATGCCGCGCATCACCAGCAGATCGATGCTGTTGTCGTCAGCCAGCAACACCGTGCAATCCTGGGGCAACCGCGCGCTTTCTCGCGGGCTGAACGAGAATGGCGTGGGCGCCTCCACGGGCAAGGCCACTTCCACCTCGACATCCAACTGGAATCGGCTACCGCGCCCGGGTTCGGAGGTGTGGGTCAAGCGCCCGCCCAGCAGCTCCACCAGCTGTCGACAGATCGCCAGCCCCACACCAAGGCCGCCGTATTCCCGGGTCATGGAACCGTCAAGCTGGAAGAAACGCTGATACAAGGTCGCCTCTCCAAGGTCCGTGAAACCAATACCGGTGTCGATCACGGCAAAGGACAGCACCAGCCGATCGAGCCCTGACGGCCTGCCACTGACCCGCAGCGCCAAGCCCCCTGTGCGGGTGAACTTGACGGCGTTGTCCAGCAGGCATTCCAGGCATTGGGCCAACTTGCCACTGTCACCGATCAGCCGGTCCGTCAGGCCGGGTGCCACGTCGACCTTGAAATCCAGGTTCTTGACCGCAGCATTGGCACCGAACTGCACCTGCAAAGCGTCGACCATCCCGCGCAGGCTGAACGGCGCCGGGTAGACCTTGAGCTTGCCGGCCTGCAACTCGGTGAGGGTGAGGATGCCGTTGACCATGCGCATCATGTCCCGCGCAGAACCTGCGGCCGTCTGTTGATACTGGCTCAACTCCTCGTTCATTTCGACGGTCTCCATCAACTCCAGCGAACCGATCACGCCATTCATCGGCGTGCGCAGCTCATGGGTCAAGGTGGCGAGGAATTCATCCTTGAGTGTGTTGCTGTGGGCCAGTTGCTGATTGAGCACTTCAAGTTTCTGCCCGGCGTCGAACAGGGTCTGGGCCTGTTGCTCGCGCATGGCATTGATACGGTCAGCCAGGGCCAGTGACAACAGCGCCACTTCGATGGCCGAGCCGATCTGGCTGGCGTACATGGTCAGGAACACGTTCGGCAGATAACCGAGGACCATCATCGTATTGACGACGCCCCCCAGCAGAAACGCCGACCAGGCGATGATGAAATAACGCGCCACCCGCAGACCGCGCCACCAGGCGAACAGCCCGGCGGCGAAAATCACCACGGTAAACACCAGCGCCAATGCCGTCGCCAGGCGCAAGGCCAGGGCGTAACTGGTCATCAGCGACAGCCCCACCACGACCGCGCTGTAGACGATCAGCGCCAGCAGCAGCCGGTCAAGCCAACGACTGTGTTGCGCGGTTTGCAGGAAGCTGCGCGCAAACTGGCTGCCGAACAGGCCCGCGCAACCGATGAAAAAGGGGGTTGCGGCATTGGCCCACCAGGGGTTGTCCGGCCAGAAATACTCCACGGCGGCACCATTGACCGACAACTGATACAGGCCGAACGAAGCGATGTAGACGATGTAATAGAGGTAACTGGTGTCGCGCACGCTCAGGTAAATGAACAGGTTGTAGACCAGCATCCCCAGCAGTACGCCATAGATGATGCCCAATACGTACAAGCGCACGGGTTGTTGCTCGAGATAGGCCGTGCTCGACCACAACGTCAGCGGCGCCTGGATCGACCCCTGGCTCTGCAGGCGCAGGTACACGGACTGACGTTGCCCGGGTTTGAAGTCGAGACTGAACAGGTAGTTGTTCTGGCTAATTTCACGGCTGGCGAATGGCAAGGCATCGCCGGTCTGGCGAACCAGGCGATACGCCCCGGCGCTATCAGGCAGATACAAGTCCAGATGGTCCAGCGGTGGATAGGCCAACTCCAGCAACCAGGTGCGCTGGGCGTCCGGGTTGCCTGGAAGGTAGTGCAGGTCGACTTTCAGCCAGAACGCCGACCGCGAATACCCGGCGTTCAGTGTGGCTTTGTCATGGGGTTTGAAGTGACCCGCCGCAGCCTCCGCCTGGACCTCGTCGATGGTGGCCGTACCGTCGGTGTCTTCGAACACCTGCAGGGCATGGCCCAAGGGCAGGCTTTGGGTGAACTCGTCGAATGAGAGGGCGCTTGCCAAAGGGGGCAAGCACAACAGCAACATCAGCAAATAGCGCATTTAAGCCCCAGCGTGGCCTGTCCGGTTGAATCAGGAAGCCCCCCATTCCCTGAGTAGACGTAAAACCGGCATTACCTGTTATTGGTTGGATCCACTTCTAGCATAGCCGTTGATGGCCAATTTGCACCATTGAAATTTTTCCTACAGATGGCTCTAGAACGGGCGTTCCAGCGCCAAGCATTGAGCTAGAGCTGTTGCTTTGGTCAGCGTGCAATACAGCCTGGAGTCAGGCTCGGTTGTGGCGAGGGGATTTATCCCCGCTGGGCTGCGCAGCAGCCCCAGTAACTGTCGGCTCGGTATATCAGACAGTTTGAATGGGGGCGCTTCGCACCCCAGCGGGGATAAATCCCCTCGCCACAAATAAATCCTGCCTGTAGAGAGTCCCGTCACTACAGGCGCGCCCGACAAGGGGTTTGGTGGTAAGCTCGCGCACCATGAATATCTACAGCTCTCGCCCCGTTGTCCTCTGTCTCTCCGGCCACGACCCCAGTGGTGGCGCCGGTTTGCAGGCAGATATCGAAGCCCTGCTCGCCCAGGGTTGTCATGCCGCCCCGGCCGTTACCGCGTTGACCGTGCAAGACACGGTCAATGTGAGCGATTTCCGCGTGCTCGATCGGGAGTGGGTGCTGGCGCAAGCCAATGCCGTGCTCAACGATTCACAGGTGGCGGCGGTCAAGCTGGGGATGCTCGGTTCACTGGACATGGTCGACACGGTGGTCGAACTGCTGCAGGCGCACCCGCATTTACCCATGGTCTGCGACCCGGTGCTGCGTGCCGGTGGCGGCGGACGCTTGGGCAAGGATGAAGTCGGCTACGCCATGCGCGAACGCCTGTTGCCCCTGGCAATCATCGCCACCCCCAACCTGCCTGAAGCGCGCATCCTCGCCGAACTGCCCGAAGGCAGCGCCGATGAGTGCGCCGAAAAACTACTGCCCTTCGTCAAGCACCTGTTGATCACCGGTGGTCACGGCGACGAACATGAAGTCCACAATCGCCTGTACAGCCGCGATGGTCGCCGCGAAACCTTCACCTGCCAGCGCTTGCCCGGCAGCTACCATGGTTCCGGCTGCACCCTGGCCAGCGCCCTGGCCGGACGGCTGGCCCAGGGCGAACACCTGGCCAGCGCGGTCAAGACAGCACTGGATTACACCTGGCGTACCCTGCGCGATGCCGAACAGTTGGGCAAAGGCCAGTTCGTACCGCGGCGCCTGCCGCTGGATTTCTGCTCGTAGCTCCGGAGGCTGTGGAATGAAACTACGTGGCCTTTACGCCATCACCGATAGCCAACTGCTGGCCGGCAAATTCCTCGCGTATGTGCAAGCGGCACTGGAAGGTGGCGTCACCCTGCTGCAATACCGTGATAAAAGCAGCGACGAAGCCCGCCGTCTGCGCGAAGCCGAAGCGCTGCGAAATCTGTGCGAGCGCTACAAGACCCGGTTGATCATCAACGACGACGCCGAACTGGCCGCGCGCCTGGGCGTCGGCGTTCACCTGGGCCAGACCGATGGCCCGCTGGCGCCGGTACGGGCGCTGCTGGGGCGCGACGCAATCATCGGCTCCACCTGTCACTCCAGCCTGGAACTGGCCGAGCAGGCCGCCAGCGAGGGCGCCAGCTATGTCGCGTTCGGACGCTTCTTCAACTCCAACACCAAGCCCGGCGCACCCAGTGCAAACCTTGAACTGCTCGACCAGGCCCGGCTCAAACTGCATATACCGGTGTGCGCCATCGGCGGCATCACCCTGGACAACGCCGCCCCGCTGGTGGCTCACGGTGTCGACCTGCTGGCCGTGGTCCATGGCCTGTTCGGCGCCGACAGCCCCCTGGAAGTGACGCGCCGAGCCCGTGCCTTCAACGATCTGTTGCAGATCAAATAAATTTTTCGATTTCGAGAGCCCAACCATGTCCCGTTCCGAAACCCTGTTTGCCAACGCCCAGAAGCACATCCCCGGCGGCGTGAACTCCCCCGTTCGTGCGTTCAAGAGCGTGGGCGGCACCCCGCTGTTCTTCAAGCATGCCGAAGGCGCGTACGTGACGGACGAAGATGACAAGCGTTATGTGGACTACGTCGGTTCGTGGGGACCGATGATCCTCGGCCACAGCCATCCAGACGTGCTGGAAGCGGTGCGCAACCAGTTGCAGCATGGCCTGTCCTACGGTGCCCCGACCGCCATGGAAACCGAGATGGCCGACCTGGTCTGCTCGATCGTGCCATCAATGGAAATGGTGCGCATGGTCAGCTCCGGCACCGAGGCGACCATGAGTGCAATTCGCCTGGCGCGCGGCTACACCGGGCGCGACAGCATCATCAAGTTCGAAGGCTGCTATCACGGCCACTCCGACAGCCTGCTGGTCAAGGCCGGTTCCGGCGCACTCACCCAAGGCGTCCCGAGTTCGGCCGGCGTGCCCGCAGCGTTCGCCAAGCACACCCTGACCCTGCCGTTCAACGACCTCGAAGCAGTCGAGAAAATGCTCGCTGAAGTCGGCCAGGAAGTGGCGTGCATCATCGTTGAACCGGTGGCCGGCAACATGAACTGCGTACCGCCGGCGCCGGGTTTCCTCGAAGGCCTGCGCAGCCTGTGCGACCAGCACGGCGTCGTGTTGATTTTCGACGAAGTGATGACCGGTTTCCGCGTGGCCCTCGGCGGCGCCCAGGCCCATTACGGCGTGACACCGGACCTGAGCACCTTCGGCAAGATCATCGGCGGCGGCATGCCGGTCGGTTGCTTCGGTGGCAAGCGTGCCATCATGGAATGCATCGCGCCGCTGGGACCGGTCTATCAAGCCGGCACGTTGTCGGGCAATCCGCTGGCCATGGCCGCCGGCCTGACCACCCTGCGCCTGATCAGCCGTCCGGGCTTTCACGCCGAGCTGACCAACTACACCACCCGTCTGCTCGATGGTTTGCAGATTCGTGCCGACGCGGCGGGCATCCCGTTCGTGACCACCCAGGCCGGTGGCATGTTCGGCCTGTACTTCAGCGGGGCCGATGACATCGTGACCTTCGAAGAGGTGATGGCCAGCGACGCAGACCGCTTCAAGCGCTTCTTCCACCTGATGCTCGAGGGTGGCGTGTATCTGGCACCGAGCGCGTTCGAAGCCGGCTTTACCTCCATCGCCCATGGCGAAGCCGAGCTGAAAATCACCCTCGACGCCGCCGAACGGGCCTTCGCCGCGTTGAAGTAAGCCTGTGGATAACTGACGCCGGCTGACGCTGGCGTCAGTGATTGACGACAACCTCTTACCCCTTTTCCTACGTATTACCCCTCGAAGCTGCCGCTAGCGCTCCCTTGCAGCAGAAAAACGAGTAAAGACTTTGTAAGGATGGCCCTGCTTATTTCATAATGCGCGCTTATTGGATCCCCCGGAGGGTCCGCGTGCCCCTCAGAGGTAAGTCGATTCCCATGAACCGCACCGGCCGCACCCTTGCCCTGGGCTGCCTGTTGCTCCTTCAGCCGCTGCTGGCGAACGCACAAGCAGGCGGCAATTCGTTGTTGATCCCGGCGATGGGCCGTTGCACGCTCAACACCCAGCCACAAGATCTCGCACCGGCACTCGACGCCTGTCAAAAAGCGGCGGACGCGGGCGATGCCCAAGCGCAATACGAACTGGGCGAGTTCTACTACGAGGGCAAGGCTGCACCGCGCGACCTCAAACTGGCCCTCGGCTACTTCGAGCAAGCCTCATTGCAGGGCCATGCCCAGGCGCAATACAAGCTGGGCGGCATGTTCTTCCATGGCGAAGGCGTACCGGCCAACAACGTTCAGGCCTACATCGTCTTGAAGATGGCAGCGGTCAATGGCGCCGAAGAAGCCCTGGACACCGCCGACGAAGTCGCCGAACAGATGCCCCGCGACGAGCTGGAAGTCGCCACCCAGGTGCTGGGGCAGATCTTCCGCAAATACCTGATGGAATTGCAGAACGCCGACGGGCGCACGCCCTTCTCGCCGTTGCCCTGACTATTGCGTGGGTCTTACTGGCCCCTTCGCGAGCAAGCCCGCTCCCACATGGGATCTTCAGTGTTCACAAATAATGTGTTCACAGGAGATCCAGTGTGGGAGCGGGCTTGCTCGCGAATGAAGGCCACTCTGTCTTGAGTCTTACTTCTCAGGCATCGGCATCGGAAACGGCATGACATTGCCGACCGCGCCGCGGGCTTCGCTGATTTTCGGGGTGCCCAGGCGTTCGACCTCGTCGATACGCACGATCGAATGCATCGGCACAAAACTGCGCACCACGCCTTCGAACTGCGCCTTGAGCTTTTCTTCGCTCGGATCGACGACCACTTGCGTGCGCTCGCCAAAGACGAACTCTTCGACTTCCAGGAAGCCCCACAGATCACTTTGATAGATCTGCTTGGCGTACATTTCGAACACCTGGCCCTGGTTGAGGAAAATCACCTTGTAGATTGGAGCTTCACGTTTGGTCATGGCTGGCGAAACACATCGGCGGGTAAAAAATGAGGGCGCGAACTATAGCATAGCCACTGCTCGCACAGCGGTAGGAACCGGGTGACTTGTTCCCTATAATGCGCGGTTCTTTGAATCACGTGATGACTCCGTCCATGGCCAAGAAGCTTTACATCGAAACCCACGGTTGCCAGATGAACGAGTACGACAGCTCGCGCATGGTCGATCTGCTGGGTGAACACCAGGCCCTGGAAGTCACCGCCCGCGCTGAAGACGCCGACGTGATCCTGCTCAACACCTGTTCCATCCGCGAGCGCGCCCAGGACCGGGTGTACTCCCAGCTCGGCCGCTGGCGTGAACTGAAGCTGGCCAACCCGGAAATGGTCATCGCCGTGGGCGGTTGCGTGGCCAGTCAGGAAGGCGCCGCCATTCGTGACCGCGCGCCCTACGTCGACGTGGTCTTCGGCCCGCAGACTCTGCACCGCCTGCCGGAGATGATCGACGCCGCGCGTATCACCAAACTGCCGCAGGTGGACGTTTCGTTCCCGGAAATCGAAAAATTCGACCACCTGCCCGAACCCCGCATCGACGGCCCGAGCGCCTATGTGTCGGTGATGGAAGGTTGCAGCAAGTACTGCACGTTCTGTGTGGTGCCCTATACCCGTGGTGAAGAAGTCAGCCGTCCGTTCGACGACGTCATCGCCGAGATCATCCACCTGGCGGAAAATGGCGTGCGGGAAGTGACGCTGCTGGGGCAGAACGTCAACGGTTACCGCGGCCTGACCCATGACGGGCGCCTGGCGGACCTCGCCGAGCTGATCCGCGTGGTGGCAGCCGTGGATGGCATCGACCGCATCCGCTACACCACGTCGCACCCGCTGGAGTTCTCCGACAGCCTGATCCAGGCCCACGCCGAAGTGCCTGAGCTGGTCAAGCATCTGCACCTGCCGGTGCAATCGGGCTCCGACCGGATCCTGGCGGCCATGAAGCGCAACCACACGGCGCTGGAGTACAAGTCCAAGCTGCGCAAACTGCGGGCGGCGGTGCCTGGGATCTGCATCAGTTCGGACTTTATCGTGGGCTTCCCCGGCGAAACCGAGAAAGATTTCCAGCAGACCATGAAGCTGATCGAAGACGTGGGTTTCGATTTTTCCTATTCGTTCGTCTACAGCCAGCGCCCCGGCACCCCGGCGGCCGACCTGGCGGATGAGACCCCCGAAGAAGTTAAAAAAGAACGACTCAACGCCTTGCAACATCGCTTGAACCAGCAAGGTTTCGAGATCAGCCGACAAATGGTCGGCTCCGTCCAGCGGATTCTGGTGACCGATTACTCGAAAAAAGACCCGGGCGAATTGCAAGGGCGGACCGAAAACAACCGCATCGTCAACTTCCGCTGCGACACCCCGGCCCTGATCGGCCAGTTCGCCGACGTGCACATCGACGCCGCGCAACCGCACTCCCTGCGCGGCTCGCTGGTTCAGTAACCCGCCGATTCCCTGTGAAAACAGAACTTGTGGGAGCAAGGCTTGCCCGCGATACAGGCGCCTCAATTCTTGAGGGACCGAGGTGCATTCATCGCGGGCAAGCCTTGCTCCCACAAGATTGCTCGGTTTATTAAGAGCTTTCGCACCCAGCCTACTGGCGTTATCCTTGATTTCATCTTAATTGCCCCAGGGCGGCTAAAAACGACCTTGAACGCACCCATCGAACCACATCGTTTCATTCTCGAGCCCTTTGAGGCTCGCCGCTTCGCCAATCTGTGCGGGCAATTCGACGAGCATCTGCGCTTGATCGAACAGCGCCTGGCCATCGAGATCCGCAACCGCGGAAACCAATTCGAACTGATCGGCGAACCCAAGCACACCAGCTCCGCGGAAAACCTGCTGCGCCGTCTCTATCGGGAAACCAAGGGAAGCGAGTTGTCGCCGGACACCGTCCATCTGTTCCTGCAGGAGTCAGCCCTCGAAGAACTCGAGAACCACGCTCCGTCGGAACCTGCCGTGGCCCTGCGCACGAAAAAAGGCATGATTCGCCCGCGTGGCTTAAATCAGCAGCGCTACGTGAAGGAAATCCTGGGCAACGACATCAACTTCGGCATCGGTCCGGCCGGTACCGGCAAGACTTACCTGGCCGTGGCCTGCGCCGTCGATGCGCTGGAGCGCGAACAGGTGCGCCGCATCCTGCTGGTGCGCCCGGCGGTAGAAGCGGGGGAAAAACTCGGTTTCCTGCCCGGCGATCTGGCCCAGAAAATCGACCCGTACCTGCGTCCGCTCTATGACGCACTGTACGAAATGCTCGGTTTCGAATACGTCGCCAAGCTGATCGAACGCCAGGTCATCGAGGTTGCGCCGTTGGCCTACATGCGTGGCCGTACGCTGAACAACAGCTTCATCATCCTCGACGAAAGCCAGAACACCACGGTCGAGCAGATGAAAATGTTCCTGACCCGGATCGGCTTCGGCTCCACTGCGGTGATCACCGGGGACATCACCCAGGTCGACCTGCCCCGTGGCACCAAGTCCGGGCTGAACCATGTGATCCAGGTGCTCAAGGACGTGCCGGGCATCAGTTTCACGCATTTCATGCCCAAGGACGTCGTGCGCCATCCATTGGTACAGCGCATCGTCGAAGCCTACGAGCGCTTCGAGAATCTTCAGGACGAGCGGGCGACCGCAGACAAGGGCAATCGCCACGATGCTTGAACTTGATCTGCAACTGGCCAGCGAACGCCCCGCCCCCAGCGAGGCTCAGTTGCGTCAATGGTGCGAGCTGGCCCTGCGCCAGCGCAGCGCCGACTCGGAACTGACCATCCGCCTGGTAGACGAGCCCGAAGGCCGCGAGCTGAACCACACCTGGCGGCAGAAAGACTACGCCACCAACGTGTTGTCGTTCCCCGCCGACGTGCCCGACGAACTGCTCGACATTCCGCTGCTGGGCGATCTGGTGATCTGCATCCCGGTGGTGGAGCGCGAAGCTGCCGAACAAGGCAAAACCGCTGAGGCCCACTGGGCCCATCTGGTGATTCACGGCTGCTTGCATCTACTGGGTTACGACCATATAGAAGATGACGAAGCCGAGGAAATGGAATCGCTGGAACGAACGTTGCTTGCAGAGCTGGGTCACCCCGACCCCTACGCCGGCGACGAACACTGATACATCAACCTGTAACGACAAAGGATTCAGAGTAATCGCTATGAGCGAAGATCGATCGAGCAACGGGCAGAAGTCATGGCTGGGCAAGCTCACCCAGGCTTTTGCCCATGAGCCGAAAAACCGCCAGGAGCTGCTGGAGCTGCTGCGCGATGCACACCAGAACAAACTGCTGGACAGCGAAGCGCTGGCCATCGTCGAAGGCGCCATCCAGGTCGCTGACCTGCAGGTGCGGGACATCATGGTCCCGCGCTCGCAGATGGTCAGCATCAAGGCGACCCAGACACCTCGCGAATTCCTGCCCGCCGTGGTCGATTCCGCTCACTCGCGCTACCCGGTCGTCGGCGAGAGCCATGACGACGTCATGGGCGTACTGCTGGCCAAGGATCTGCTGCCGCTGATCCTTCAGGAGAACGGCGACAGCTTCAACATCAAGGACTTGCTGCGCCCGGCCACCTTCGTGCCCGAGTCCAAGCGCCTGAACGTGCTGCTGCGTGAATTCCGCGCCAATCACAACCACATGGCCATCGTCATCGACGAATACGGCGGCGTGGCCGGGCTGGTCACCATCGAAGACGTGCTTGAGCAGATCGTCGGCGACATCGAAGACGAGCACGACGTCGAAGAAGACAGCTACATCAAGCCGCTGCCCAGCGGCGACTTCCTGATCAAGGCGCTGACGCCGATCGAGAACTTCAACGAGTTCTTCGACAGTCAGTTCTCCGACGATGAGTTCGACACCGTCGGCGGCCTGGTGATGAGTGCTTTCGGGCACCTGCCCAAGCGCAATGAAACCACGGAAATCGGCTCCTGGCGCTTTCGCATCCTGAACGCCGACAGCCGTCGGATTCACTTGCTGCGCCTGTCACCCATTGCCCGATAAACCCTGCGAGCCCCGCTAAGGACACACATGCGCTGGATAACCCGCCCCGGCTGGCCCGGTAACCTGCTGGCCATGGCGGCTGGCGCGATCACCACCCTGGCCTTGGCGCCGTTTGACATCTGGCCGCTGGCACTGCTGGCGGTCGGGCTGTTCTATGCGGGCCTGCGCGAGCTTTCGCCGCGTCAGGCCATCGGCCGTGGCTGGTGTTTCGGTTTCGGCCTGTTTGGCGCCGGCACCAGCTGGATCTACGTCAGCATTCACAACTTCGGCGGCGCCTCGGTGCTGCTCGCCGGTTTCTTGATGCTGCTGTTCATCGCCGCCATTGCCTGGTTTTTCGCCCTGCCCGCCTGGCTCTGGGCGCGGTGGCTGAGGCGTAACGAAGCCCCGCTGGCCGACGCGTTGGCCTTCGCCGCCCTGTGGCTGGGCCAGGAAGCCTTTCGCGGCTGGTTCCTCACCGGGTTCCCGTGGCTGTATTCCGGGTACAGCCAACTTGACGGTCCGTTGGCCGGCCTCGCGCCGCTGGGCGGGATGTGGCTGATGTCCTTCACCCTGGCCCTGACCGCCGCGCTGCTGTACAACGCGCCACGGTTGATCCGCGCCGGGCGCAAAGGCTTTATCGCAGCGGGCGCGGTCCTGCTGATCGGCCCATGGGCCGCCGGCATGGCACTCAAAGACCATGCCTGGACCAGCCCTTCGGGTGATCCGCTGAGCGTCGCGGCGATTCAGGGCAACATCGAACAAAGCATGAAATGGGACCCGGACCAGCTCAACGCGCAACTGGCGTTGTACCGCGACATGAGTTTTGCCTCCAAACGGGTCGACTTGTTGATCTGGCCGGAAACAGCCGTGCCGGTGCTCAAGGAATCGGCCCAGGGCTACCTGGACATGATGGGCACCTTCGCCGCCGAGCGAAATTCGGCGCTGATTACCGGCGTGCCGATTCGCCAGGTGGTGCATCAACAGAAGCGTTATTTCAACGGCATCACCGTGACCGGCGAAGGTGACGGCACTTACCTGAAGCAAAAACTCGTGCCATTTGGTGAATACGTGCCGTTGCAGGACATTCTGCGTGGCCTGATCGCGTTCTTCGACCTGCCCATGTCGGACTTTGCCCGCGGCCCGGCCGACCAGCCGTTGCTGCAAGCCAAGGGTTACCAGATCGCGCCGTTCATCTGTTATGAAGTGGTCTACCCGGAGTTCGCCGCCGGCCTCTCGGCGCGCAGCGACCTGCTGCTGACCATCAGCAACGACACCTGGTTCGGCACCTCGATCGGTCCATTGCAACACCTGCAAATGGCTCAGATGCGCGCCCTGGAAGCCGGTCGCTGGATGATCCGCTCCACCAACAACGGCGTCACCGGCCTGATCAACCCCTTCGGCCAGATCACCGCACAGATCCCGCAATTCGAGCGTGGCATCCTGTACGGCGAAGTGGTGCCGATGCACGGCTTGACGCCATACCTGCAATGGCGCTCGTGGCCGCTGATCATTTTATGCGTGTTGCTGCTGGGCTGGGCGTTGATGGCGGGACGGATGGCCAAGACGGTTTGATCCCGCTGCGGGGTCAACGAATTTCCTGTGGGAGCAAGGCTTGCCCGCGATGCAGGCACCCTGTTCCCAAGGCAGGACCGCGTCGATTTCATCGCGGGCAAGCCTTACCCCCACAGAGATTACCGCCCCCAAATACTCAACGATAGAACAACCTATACCCCACCTGCCCCACCGCCTCGTTCATCAACTGCCCGGACTGCCAGATCGACTTGAACTCCGGCATCCAGCCGCCCAGCGGGCGGGCATTGTCCTGCCCCAGAAAACCCATCGGTGCAGGGACCACTTCAAACCCCGAGCGCTCGAAACTCCACACTGCCCGTGGCATGTGCGACGCATGAGTCACAACCACGACCCGCCTGATGCCCTGCGGCAGCAACACCTCGGCGCTCATCCGGGCGTTTTCCCAGGTCGTGCGGCTGCGCCCTTCCTGCCAGCGCACCGCGACACCAAAATCATCGAGCATCGAATCGGCCATCACTTTCGCTTCACTCGGTGGGGAGCCATAGTGCAAGCCGCCGCTGGTCAGCACCGGCAATCCCGATGCCTTGGCCAGTCGCGCCGCATAGCGCTGGCGCTCCAGACCGATGCCGGTGGGTTGGTCGGTGCCCCAGGCCAAGTCACCGCGATCGCGGCCCGAACCGAGCACCACGATGGCATCGGCACGTTGCGCCAGCGTCACCCATTCGCTGCGAGGCAGCGGCGGCTCACGCTCCAACGCCTTAGCGCTCCATTGCACCACCACAGGCAAACTCATCAGCCAGAAACCGCCCACTCCAGCAATGAAACACAGGCGAGCCAGGCGCGGCCGGGAGTTGCGCCACCACCAGGCAAGCACCAACAGCAGCAAAAGAATGCCGGGCGGCAATAAAAGTTGTTTGATGAAATAGCGAAACGGCATCGGGCATCTCCATAGATGCCCGAAGCCTAGGTGGGTTGACGCAAAGCGACAACAGATTCGAAACAACCTTGAATCAAAAAAAGCGACACGCGTGAATCCGGCTTTACTTGAACTGCAGTGACCGGACTTTTACAGCATCCCTGGTGGGCGTCCGATCCTTGAGCCATACAACCTTGGCCGAACGGGGTGTATCGAGGCGCTTGAGTAGCTGGGCCCCACTTGTGGGGGGTTGATGCCCGACCTGCTCAAGGTAAGCCTCGACCAGTTCGAATTCTGCGGGGGTCAAGCCACGCAGTTCCAGCTCTGCCGGGCGTTCATCGCGCAAGCGACCGGCGGTTCTTGCAGCGTCCAGGGCCATCCCGAGACGATCGATCAGTTTTTCGTACAACTCAGGTGTAGTTACTTTTCGCTGTGATTCAACCATCCCTCACCTCATTGAAGATAAGACTCACTCCCCATTGAGAAGCTTAGCTTCGCTGGGCAAACCGGCAGGGCGCCGCGACCAACGGCCCTGAACAGCGACCATCACCGGGTATCGACAATGCCCCGGCACGCAATCAGGGTTTCCCTCGGCAGAGCACGGTCATGTATGCTACGGCGCTTCCTGTAACTCCACTTCCAGCTCGGCTGGGCATCGAAAACGCCGCATCAGGCGTCGTCTGCGTCCAGCATGGCATCGAAGAGGATTGGGCCACCCCATTCAGTACAAAAGTAGCCATGCACGAACACTATCAGCCCCGTGAAATCGAAGCCGCCGCCCAGTCGTTCTGGGACGAGCAAAAGTCCTTTGAAGTCAGTGAACAGCCAGGCAAGGAGACTTACTACTGCCTGTCGATGTTCCCTTACCCCAGCGGCAAGCTACACATGGGGCACGTGCGCAACTACACCATTGGCGATGTGATCTCCCGCTACCAGCGCATGCAAGGCAAGAATGTCCTGCAACCCATGGGTTGGGACGCTTTCGGCATGCCGGCGGAAAACGCCGCGATGAAAAACAACGTGGCCCCCGCCAAGTGGACCTACGAAAACATCGCCTACATGAAAACCCAGCTGCGCAGCCTGGGCCTCGCGGTGGACTGGTCCCGCGAGGTCACCACCTGCAAGCCCGATTACTACCGCTGGGAACAATGGCTGTTCACCCGTCTGTTCGAAAAAGGCGTGATCTACCGCAAAAACGGCACCGTGAACTGGGACCCGGTGGACCAGACCGTCCTGGCCAACGAGCAGGTGATCGACGGTCGTGGCTGGCGCTCCGGCGCGCTGATCGAAAAGCGCGAAATCCCGATGTACTACTTCAAGATCACCGCCTACGCGGATGAACTGCTGGAGAGTCTCGACGAGCTGACCGGCTGGCCTGAGCAGGTCAAGACCATGCAGCGCAACTGGATCGGCAAGTCCCGGGGCATGGAAGTGCAGTTCCCCTACGACGTCGCCTCCATTGGCGAAGCGGGCAGCCTGAAAGTCTTCACCACCCGTCCGGACACCCTGATGGGCGCCACGTACGTGGCCGTGGCCGCCGAGCACCCGCTGGCGACCCTGGCAGCCCGCAACAATCCCGAGCTGCAGGCGTTCATTGCCGAATGCAAAGGTGGCAGCGTCGCTGAAGCCGATGTCGCCACTCAAGAGAAGAAAGGCCTGCCGACCTCGCTGTTCGTCGAGCATCCACTCACCGGCGAAAAACTCCCGGTGTGGGTCGCCAACTATGTGCTGATGCACTACGGCGACGGCGCCGTCATGGCTGTTCCGGCCCACGACGAGCGCGATTTCGAGTTCGCCCACAAGTACAACCTGCCGATCAAGCCCGTGGTGCGTACCAGCGCCGGTGACCAGACCCCGGCGCCATGGCAGGACGCTTATGGCGAACACGGCGAACTGATCAATTCCGGCGCGTTCGACGGCCTCGACTTTCCCGGCGCGTTCGACGCCATCGAAGTGGCCCTGATCAAGAAGAACCTTGGTGCTTCCCGCACCCAGTTCCGCCTGCGCGACTGGGGCATCAGCCGCCAACGCTACTGGGGCTGCCCGATTCCGATCGTGCATTGCGATACTTGCGGTGACGTACCGGTGCCGGAAGATCAACTGCCCGTGGTCCTGCCCGAAGACGTGGTACCCGACGGCGCCGGCTCGCCCCTGGCGCGCATGCCCGAGTTCTACGAGTGCAGTTGCCCGAAATGCGGCGCACCGGCCCGGCGTGAAACCGACACCATGGACACGTTCGTCGAGTCCTCGTGGTACTACGCCCGCTACGCCTCGCCGCACTATGAAGGCGGCCTGGTGGAAAAATCCGCGGCTGACCACTGGTTGCCGGTGGACCAGTATATCGGCGGCATCGAACACGCCATTCTCCACCTGCTCTACGCGCGTTTCTTCCACAAGCTGATGCGTGACGAAGGCCTGGTGAGCTCCAACGAGCCGTTCAAGAACCTGCTGACCCAAGGCATGGTAATCGCCGAGACGTACTATCGTCGCGAAGCCAACGGTGCCTACACCTGGTACAACCCGGCCGACGTCGAACTCGAACGCGACAGCAAAGCCAAGGTCATCAGCGCCAAACTGATCGCAGACGGCCTGCCGGTGGAAATCGGCGGCACCGAGAAGATGGCCAAGTCGAAGAACAACGGCGTCGACCCGCAGTCGATGATCGACCAGTTCGGCGCCGACACCTGCCGCCTGTTCATGATGTTCGCCTCGCCACCCGACATGAGCGCCGAATGGTCCGACTCCGGCGTCGAGGGTTCGCACCGCTTCCTCAAGCGCGTCTGGCGTCTGGCTCAAGCCCACGTCACTCAGGGCCTGCCGGGCAAACTGGACGTCGCCGGCCTGAACGACGAGCAGAAAGCCGTTCGCCGTTCGATCCACCTGGCCATCAAGCAGGCCAGCCATGACGTCGGCCAGAACCACAAATTCAACACCGCCATCGCCCAGGTGATGACGCTGATGAATGTCCTGGAAAAAGCCGCGCAAGGCACCGAACAGGATCGCGCACTGGTTCACGAAGGCCTGGAAGCCGTGACGCTGCTGCTGGCTCCGATCACGCCGCACATCAGCCACGAGCTGTGGAATCGCCTGGGCCACGCTGACCCGGTGATTGACGCCCGCTGGCCGGTGGTGGACGAAACCGCGCTGGTGCAGGACAGCCTGACCCTGGTCATCCAGGTCAACGGCAAGCTGCGTGGCCAGATCGAAATGCCGGCCGCCGCCACTCGCGAAGAAATCGAAGCCGCCGCACGGGCCAATGAAAACGTATTGCGCTTCGTCGATGGCCTGACGATTCGCAAGGTGATCGTCGTGCCCGGCAAACTGGTCAACATCGTCGCAAGCTAATTGGATCGGGCGCCGGCTTGGGCCGGGCGCCGAATATAACCTGCGGGGCCGCACTGTCGAGCCATAGGGTTTCAAGGGGAGCAACAAGATGATCAAACGTAATCTGCTGGTAATGGGCCTGGCGGTCCTGTTGAGCGCCTGCGGCTTCCAGCTGCGCGGCACCGGCACCACCGAGCTGGCCATCACGGAGCTGGACCTCAGCGCCCGGGACGCTTATGGCGAGACCGTGAAGATGCTGCGCGACACGCTGGAGAACAGCGGCGTGAAGATCTACAACGGCGCGCCGTACAAACTGGTGCTGACCAGCGAACAGCAAAGCCAGCGCAGCCTGAGTTACGCCGGTGCCGGTCGCTCGGCCGAGTATGAACTCAATAACGTCCTGAGCTATGAGATCCGCGGCCAGAACAACCTGGTGCTGCTGGACGACAAACTGCAAGTGCAGAAGGTCTACCTGCACGATGGCAACAACATCACCGGTTCCGACCAGGAGTCGAGCGAAGTGCGTGGCGAAATGCGTCGTGACCTCGTGCAACGCATGATGCTGCGCCTGCAACAACTGAGCCCGGCCCAACTGGACCAGTTGCAGCAGACCGCCGACGCCCGCGCCAAGGCAGAAGCCGAGGCACTGGAAGCGGCGCGCAAGGCTGAGGCGGAAACCCCGCAACAGTCGCCGATGCAAATCCCGTCTGAATAAGCCTTGCGGGGCGCTCCGGCGCCCCGCTCGCCTTCTCTTATGAAGCTCGCTCCCGCCCAACTCGGTAAACACCTGCAAGGCGCACTCGCGCCGGTCTACATCATCAGTGGCGATGATCCGCTGCTGTGCCAGGAAGCCGCCGACGCCATCCGCTCCGCCGCCCGTCAACAAGGCTTCGACGAACGCCAGGTGTTCGCCGCCGACGCCAGTTTCGACTGGGGCACGCTGCTGCAGGCGGGGGCGAGCATGTCGCTGTTTGCGGAAAAACGCCTGCTGGAGCTGCGCTTGCCGTCTGGCAAACCCGGTGACAAAGGCGCCGCCGCGCTGATCGAATATTGCTCACGGCCGGCCGAAGACACAGTGTTGCTCATCAGCCTGCCCAAACTCGATGGCAGCGCGCAGAAAACCAAATGGGGCAAGGCCCTGGTCGAAGGTCAGCAGACCCAGTTCGTACAGATCTGGCCGGTGGACGTCAGCCAGTTGCCCAGCTGGATCCGCCAGCGTCTGTCCCAGGCCGGCCTCTCAGCCAGCCAGGATGCGGTGGAACTGATCGCCGCCCGGGTCGAAGGCAACCTGCTGGCCGCCGCTCAGGAAATCGAAAAGCTCAAGCTGATGGCCGAGGGTGGGCAGATCACCGTGGAAACGGTACAGGCCGCCGTGGCCGACAGTGCGCGTTTTGATGTGTTCGGGCTGACCGATGCGATCCTCAACGGTGAAGCCGCCCACGCCTTGCGCATGCTCGAAGGCCTGCGGGGCGAAGGCGTCGAGCCTCCGGTGATCCTCTGGGCCCTGGCCCGGGAACTGCGCCTGCTGGCTAACCTGTCGCTGCAATACAGCCAGGGCGTGCCGCTGGACAAGGCTTTCAGCCAGGCCCGACCGCCGGTGTGGGACAAGCGCAAGCCGCTGATGAGCAAGGCCCTGCAACGCTATTCGGCACCGCGCTGGGCGCAACTGCTGCTCGAAGCCCAGCGCATCGATGCGCAGATCAAAGGTCAGGCGGCGGGGTCGCCGTGGATGAGCCTGAGCCGCTTGTCGCTGTTGATGGCCGGTCAGCGGCTGACTCTGCCAGCAGAATAAAAGATCGCAGCCTTCGGCAGCTCCTACAGAGGTATGCATTTCATTGTAGGAGCTGTCGAAGGCTGCGAGCCTTTCCGCTCTTGATCCTACACATATCACCTCCATTTACCCTATGGACAGCTCCCTCAGTCTGCCCCATGATTTGCCCCGCAAAATCACCCCATGAGAGAACCCATCATGAGCAAAAAGCCATCCAAGCATGGCCCCAACAAGGCCAAATCCATCATCGCCCAGCCCCTGTTCCGCAGCCGCCAGGAACGACCCGCCAAGGGCAAAGGCAGCTACCGCCGCGAAGCCTTCCAGTCTGACAACTGGGAGGCTTCTTGCTTTGTGGCGGCTTGAAACACCGGGACCAGCCCTATTCTCCTTTGCGCATGATAAGGTCAGCATCTGATTTGTTTATCTGGACCCGTGCATGCCCTTTTGTCTTTCCCGTCGTTGGCCCCTGCGCCAATTGATTGCAGCCACAAGCGTCGTTCTGCTTGTCGCCTGCGCAGAAAAACCTACCGCCGCCGACGCCCAACCGCTCAAGACCGTCCCTGCCGTGCCTGCTCCGGCCATCGTACCGCCGGTGGTTCCGACCGGTGACAACCTGGTCATCGCACCCACGCAAACTTTTGCCGAATGGCAAGCCGGTTTTCGCAAGCAAGCCCTGGCCGCCGGGATCCGTGCCGACCTGTTTGATCGCGCGTTCATCGGCGTCAGCCCGGACATGAGCGTCATCAAGGCCGACCGCAGCCAGCCCGAATTCAGCCGTCCGGTGTGGGAATACCTCGATGGCGCCCTGTCGCCACTGCGAGTACGCCGGGGCCAGACGCTGCTCCAACAGCATGTCGACATCCTGCAAAGCATCGAGCAGCGCTATGGCGTGGATCGGCAGTTCCTGGTGTCGGTATGGGGCATGGAAAGCAATTTCGGTCAGTTCCAGGGCACCAAGTCGGTGATCAACTCCCTGGCGACCCTGGCCTACGAAGGTCGGCGTCCGGGGTTTGCCCATGCGCAGTTGATCGCCGCGCTGCAGATCCTGCAGCAGGGTGACATCGCTCCGGAAAAAATGCTGGGTTCCTGGGCCGGCGCCATGGGCCAGACCCAGTTCATTCCCACCACGTACAACACCCACGCGGTGGACTTCGATGGTGACGGCCGCCGCGATATCTGGGGCAGCGCCACCGATGCCCTGGCCTCGACCGCGCACTACCTGCAAAGCTCTGGCTGGCAGCGCGGGCAGCCGTGGGGCTTCGAGGTACGACTCAAAGAAGGGTTCGACTATCCGCTGGCCGATGGCGCGATCCGCAAACCCGTCTCCGAATGGCTGCAACTGGGCGTCAGCCTGCCCAACGGCAGCCAGGTCCCAGCTGGTGCCGAACACTTGTCGGCGGCCCTGCTGCTGCCGGCCGGCTACCGCGGGCCGGCTTTCCTGGTGCTCGACAACTTCCGCGCCATCCTCAAGTACAACAATTCCTCGTCGTACGCCTTGGCGGTCAGCCTGCTGTCAGAGCGCTTCGCGGGCGCGGGGCTGATCAACGGGCAATGGCCAAAGGACGATCTGCCCTTGAGCCGTAGCGAGCGCTTCGAACTGCAGACCTTGCTGGGCAAACACAACTTCGACGCAGGCACGCCCGACGGCATCATCGGCGCCAACACCCGCAAGGCCATACGCAGCGCCCAGCAGTCGTTCGGCTGGCCAGCGGATGGGTATCCGACGCACAAGCTGCTGGAAGGGTTGCGTAACCGCTAGATTGCCTTATGGCCGCTGCCCTCATCGCGAGCAGGCTCGCTCCCACACTGGACCGTGTTTTGAAGTCAACTGTGGGAGCGAGCCTGCTCGCGATGAGGGACTATCAGACGACGAGCGCTTAGCGGCTAACCACCACATCCTGCTCCAGCACCAATCTCTTCTCCCCGGCATCCAGCGTCACCAGCGCGCCCATGGGCAACGTCAGGTTCGGATCGCAGTGCCCACTGCGCCAGCCGGACAGTACCGGGATGCCAAACGGCTCGAAGGTCTGCTTGAACAGTTTGTTCAACGCCTCGACATCCACCCCAGCGATATCCCCCACCAAGACACCCCGCAGCTTTGCCAGGGTGCCGGCCAGCCGTAACTGGGTCAGCAGCCGGTCGATGCGGTAAAGCGGCTCGTTGATGTCTTCAACCAGCAGGATTACGCCTTCGGCCTCGATTTCGTAGGGCGTGGCCATGGTCGCGGCAATCATCGACAGATTGCCTCCCAGCAAACGCCCGTAGGCGATGCCGGGCGCAACGGTGGTCAACGGATAAGCCGCGGGATGGCTCAGCACACTGCCGGCCATCAACTGCCCACGCAGCTGGCTGAAAAAAGACGTGACGGTTAATGGATCCTTGTCGCCCAGAAGATCGGCGTTGAGCAACGGGCCGTGGAAGGTGACGAAGCCCGCGTAACGGCTGATGGCCAGGTGTAGGGCAGTGATGTCGCTGTAGCCGACGAAGGGCTTGGGGTTGCGCCTTAGAAGTTCGAAATCGATGCGGTCCAGCAGGCGCGGTGTGCCGTAGCCACCGCGCAGGCAGATGATCGTTTTTACTTCTGGGTCGGCGAAGGAGGCGTGCAGGTCGTTGAGGCGTGTCTCGTCGCTGCCGGCGAGGTAGCCATTCTTTTCGTAGACTCCGGGGAAGATCCGCAGCTCATGGCCTCGGGCGCGCATCCATTGGATGGCTTTTTCCGTGTCCAGGGGGGCGGGACCGGCGGGGGCGATCACGGCGATCAGACCCTGGGATGGGAGTGCTGGGACGGGGTGATGTGGGGTTAGAGTGTGGGTGGGTCGAGCGGTCATCCGTGGGTCTCCCGGTTTGAAACTTGCTTGCGTGTGTATATCCGTTGCTGCGGTAACGGCTACTTATGGTTCCGCTCTTACAGCGGGTCACTTTTGGAAAAGCCGGGTGCCGGA